>DATJZV010000117.1:0-9377 GCA_035498715.1 Nitrospirota bacterium | reverse complement strand
GGTTCAGTTGGTTCCCTTTGTTGAAGCCGGACGTGTGGCCCCTGCGTGGAATTTCGACGAATTGAATTCAGCAATGAAATGGGACGGTGGTATCGGTTTCCGGGCCATGTGCAAAGGGCTGGTGGCTCGGATCGATTTGACCGGCTCCAGAGAAGGCGCAAGCGTCGTGATGATGATCAACCAGCCCTTCCAGTTCTGACAGGAGGTGATCCACACTTGAGTACCTTGCCTATAACGATGCTATGGTAACTATGAACGGTATGATATTGGCATACATTGCCGTTCGTCAAGCATTGGGACATCCCCAACAAGTTTGAATGCAAGGTAAAGTTGACAAGACTTGTCATTGGCGTTTTATTCCGATTCTGATTCTAAAAAAATTGAGAGGGAGCAAGCGGTTCGGTCATTAGAGCGGTGGCTATAATCCAAATTGTGCAATAGGAGGGAGATCGTTATGAAACAGTTGACAAAGATTGTCATTTTGCTGGTTGCTGCATTGAGCGTTACACCTGCGTTCGGCCAGAACGTCCCGGGTGATAATCCGACAGACAACACGCAGATCCTGCTTGACAAGATCAAAGCGGACAAGAAGCTTATCGTGGCGGCAAACATGGAACTCACCGAATCCGAAGCTAAAGGTTTCTGGCCGGTGTATGAAGCCTACCAGAAGGACCTCGAAGAGATCAACAAGCGCACGGCCACGATGCTCAAGTCCTATGCAGATGCGTGGAATACGAATTCAATGGACCATGAAAAAGCGAAGAAGCTGACGTCCGAGTTCCTGGCGATTTTGGCGGACGAAGTGAAGCTAATGCAGTCCTACGTACCAAAGCTGAATCAGGTGCTGCCAGCAACCAAAGTCGCACGTTACCTGCAGATAGAGTACAAGATCCGAACGATCATGTGGAATGATTTGACCTCCCAAATACCGCTAGTGCCGGCGAAAAGCGGACAAGAAACTAGTCTTTAGCTCTGGAACGGTAGTGGCAATAGAGGAACACAGAATGCAAAAAAGATATAAAGTACAGATTATCACAAGAACTGCCTAAGGAGATTTTGATGGACGCCATGGAAAAAAGAGCAACGTACAAAGAGGAGTTTCGCCGGGAGATTCTCGATGCAGCCAGGGGCCTTTTTGTAAATGAAGGCTACGAAAAGTTCTCCATGCGTAAGCTTGCCAAAAAAACGGGGTATTCGCCGCCGACGATCTATTCTTATTTCAAGGATAGGGATGATCTGCTTTTCGCAATATGTGAAGATGTTGCTGAGCGCTTTTTTGCTGACCTGACCACAATCAGAACGGCACATAGTGATCCACTAGAGTCCCTTCGTCAAGCACTGCTCTACCTGATAGCGTTCGGATTCAATTACCCTGACGAATATGAAGTTCTATTCATCACGGGCTCTCAAGTGTACGGCACCCTTGACGAATTCATGGCAAAGGAATCGATGGCACGGAATTCCTATTTTGTATTCAGGGAAATAGTGAAGAATTGCGTAGTAGCAGGGAAGCTTCTCGAAATAGATATCGAAGTTCTGACACAGGTCCTTACCGTGGGAACGCGGGGACTCGCATTGGCCGTCAGTAAAACAACTTTCCCCTGGGTCGACCGCAACGTGCTGGCTCATACTCTGGTTGAAGGATTGCTGAGGGGTTATCGGAGGTAATTTTTTATCACCCCCGTTCTTCCCGGCGTTTTGAGAACGAAGGTGAGTAGTTATGAGGACCACGATGCAATTCATATTCTGTGATAGTGTGTTTCCCTGCTATGGGGTGGAATGAGCATATCAAAGGAACGGCAGTTGGGGCCGCTAATGCCGGCGACCGTTGAGAGAAAGTAATAATGGGGTGATTTATGAAAGATTTACAGAAGTTTGCAACAGTGCTTGTCATTGATGACAATGAAACAATACGAGGGACGCTCCGGATGCTTCTGGAGCTTGAAGATTTTGTCGTTGCCAGTTGTCAGGATGGGAAATCAGGTCTCGACTTGGCAAAGAAGAATCACTTCGATGTAATCCTGGTTGATTATCAGATGCCGGCGTTGAAAGGCGACCAGACGACCAGATTATTGCGCGCTCTTTGTCCGGACGCTTTTATCATAGGGATGAGTTCGGAAGAGAAAGGCCAGACCTTTCATCAGGCGGGCGCGAATACTTTTATCGACAAGCAACACATTGTTCAGAAGCTGGTAGATGAAATACGAAATCACTTCTCTGGGCAAGCATGCATGTGCGGTTGCGGAAAGCCGGGCGAAGCCGTTGGAAATTAAGTCTCAAAAGATCGAGGGGCTGCAGCGTATTATGTGTATTAAAAGTTATTTCAGCTGTGGAAAAGCGATAAAGTCGGCGGGTGATGTCACCACCCGGTCTGTGCCCACTGAGGCATTTCGCTAAATTAGATTGAAAGGAGATAATTGTCTGATAAGATGGGAAATGGTGCGCCATCAGGCAGTACAGACCTCATTGATACAAAGACGGCGTAGGGATATATAATACTTATATATCAACAAAATGTTTATCTTATCGCGCAACGAGACTTGAAAAAATTATTTGTTATACTTTAATAGAAATTTTATCCCGGACTTATTCACAATAAACAAAAGGATGCATTATGAAAAGAAAAACAAGAGGGGTTCGTGATTCAATTGCCCTTGAGGCAGGGGAAAATACCCGGATAGGGACAAGCGTCACCGCGATCAAGCAGGCCATCCTCGACAACCTGTGTTATGTTCAGGCGAAAATTCCGGAACTGGCAACGAAAAACGATTGGTACATGGCGGTTGCCTATACCGTGCGTGACAGGATGATCGAGCATTTTACTCGGTGGATGAAAGAGTTGCGGCGGCCCGAAGTGAAAATGGCTAGCTATCTCTCTGCAGAGTTCCTTATGGGACCTCATCTCGGGAACAATCTCCTGAATATGGGCCTAACGGACCGTGTACGGGAAGCGCTGAAAGAACTTGACCTGGATCTGGACATCATCCTCGAACTGGAGGGAGAGCCAGGACTCGGCAACGGCGGCTTGGGCAGGCTTGCTGCATGCTATATGGACTCTCTTGCATCGCTGTATATTCCCGCGATTGGCTACGGCATCAGATATGAATTCGGCATTTTTGATCAGGAGATCCGTGACGGATGGCAGGTCGAAAAGACCGACAAGTGGCTTAATCTGGGAAACCCCTGGGAGATCTGCCGGCCCGAGATCGCTTATTACGTAAATTTTGGCGGGCGGACTGAGAAATACCGGGACGACGAGGGTCATTTCAGAGTACGCTGGGTACCGGAACGCGTCATAAAAGGGATAGCTTACGACACAGCGGTTCCTGCCTATCGGGACAAAGTAGTTGACCTGCTCAGGCTCTGGAAATCAGAGGCCGTGGAATCATTCGACTTTCAGGCATTTAATGTCGGAGATTACTATAAGGCAGTGGACGAGAAGGTGATTTCCGAAACAGTAAGCAAGGTCCTTTACCCTAACGACGAACCGGAAATAGGGAAGACCCTCCGCCTCGCGCAACAGTATTTCTTCGTCTCCTGCTCTCTTCAGGATATGATCAGTATACTGATGCTCCGGGGAAAAAAGATCGAGACGTTCCATGAAAGCTTTGCTGTCCAACTGAACGACACGCATCCTTCTATTGCGGTTGCAGAACTGATGAGGCTTCTTGTTGACGAGCATCTTATGGACTGGGAGGAAGCCTGGAAGATCACTCAGCAAACCATGGCGTACACCAACCATACATTGTTGCCCGAGGCGCTCGAAAAATGGCCGCTTCCGCTCTTCAGCCGCGCACTTCCCCGGCTCATGGAGATTATCTATGAGATCAACAGGAGATTCCTAGATGAGGTCCGTGAACGGTATCCCGGCGATGAAGGGCTGGCCTCCCGGTTGTCGCTCATCGACGAACAAGGGGAGCAGTACGTCCGCATGGCGCATCTTGCGTCTGTGGGAAGCCACCGGATCAATGGAGTCGCGGCCCTCCACACCGATCTTCTCACGAAGACGGTTCTGAAAGACCTGTACGACATCTACCCTGAGCGCTTCGTTAATGTGACAAACGGCGTGACCCCAAGGCGGTGGGTTGCCCTGAGTAATCCGGGACTTGCCGGGCTGCTGACAAAGACTATCGGAGACCGATGGATCAAACATTTTGAAGATGAGGTCAGAAAGATAGAGCCCTTTGCCGATGATCCGGCGTTCCGTAAGGAGTGGGGAACAATCAAACACGTTAACAAGTCCAGACTGGCAACACTTTTGCGGGAGAGGACCGGCGCCGTGATAGATCCTGATACTCTCTTCGATATTCAGGTGAAGCGGATTCACGAATACAAGCGGCAGCACCTGAGCGTGCTCCACATCATCACCTTGTATAACAGGATCAAAAGAAATCCGGCGATGGAGATTGTTCCGCGAGTGTTTATCTTTGGAGGCAAGGCTGCGCCGGGCTACTTCATGGCGAAGCTGATCATCAAGCTTATCAATTCTGTTGCCGATGTGGTGAACAACGATGCCGATGTGGACGGGAGGCTGAAGGTCATCTTCTTTCCGGACTTCAATGTAAAGAATGCTCAGTACATTTATCCCGCTGCAGATCTCTCGGAGCAGATATCTACGGCAGGAAAAGAAGCATCAGGCACGGGGAACATGAAATTCTCTATGAACGGTGCCCTCACGATCGGCACTCTTGACGGCGCGAACGTTGAGATAAGGGAGGCGGTCGGACCCGAGAACTTCTTTCTCTTTGGTCTTACCGCGCAGGAAGTGATGGACCTCAAGGCAAATGGTTATGCTCCCCGGAGCTTCTATTCGTTAAATTCCAGCCTCAAGGAGGCTATCGACCAGATCCGTTCGGGTTATTTTTCGCAGGGAAAGGATGACCTCTTCGTACCCCTAGTAGATAATCTCCTGGACCACGACCCGTTCCTGCTCTTGGCGGACTACCAATCCTACATCGATTGCCAAGACCAGGTGAGCGCGGCCTATCACGACAAGGAACGCTGGGTCCGCATGTCGATCGTGAACGTGGCACGCATGGGCAAATTCTCATCCGATCGATCTATCCGGGAGTACTGCGACAAGATATGGAAGGTCAGGCCGCTGAAGAAGTCGTGACGCAGCGAGTCTTGCCCCTCACCTTTGTCCTCTCCCCAGAGGGGAGAGGGTAGGGTGAGAGGGCACTCGCCGGTTTGTAACAAATATCATTTCGTTTGTATCAAAAGGACCCATGGCGATATCACCCCTGGCAGGCAAACCTGCACCACAAGAGTTGCTCGTGGACGTGGTCCAACTCGAGAAGGAATATTATGACCACAGACCCGATACGGGAGATCCCGGACAGCTGGTCTCGTTCGGTACCAGCGGGCACCGGGGTTCGTCGCTGAACGGCACATTCACCGAGGCCCACATCCTTGCCACCACCCAGGCCATCTGCGACTACCGCCGCGGCAAGGGCGTCGATGGACCGCTGTTCATGGGCAAGGACACGCACGCACTGTCCGGACCAGCCCAGCGCACGGCGCTTGAGGTTCTTGCTGCCAATGGCGTTGAAACGATGGTCCAGCAGGATGACGGTTATACTCCCACTCCAGCTGTTTCATTCGCCATTCTCTCTCATAACCGGGACAGGAGCAAAGGGCTGGCCGACGGCATCGTTGTTACGCCTTCGCATAATCCGCCCGGGGACGGCGGCTTCAAGTACAATCCGACCAACGGCGGTCCTGCCGACACGGGCGTAACGAGATGGATCCAGGATCGTGCCAATGAGCTGTTACGCGTCGGGAACCGCGGGATCACAAGGATCCCCTACGAAGCTGCGTACAAGTCAGGGGCAACACATTTTCACGATTTTGTGACGCCCTATGTCAGGGCTTTGGGCACAGTCATCGATATGGACGTGATCCGGTCCGTCGGTGTCAGGATCGGTGTCGATCCCCTCGGCGGTGCATCAATACAGTACTGGGAGCCGATCAAGGATGTTTATGGTATCGATATCACGGTCGTCAATTCCACCGTAGACCCGATGTTCAGCTTCATGACCGTGGATCACGACGGCAAGATCCGTATGGATTGTTCGAGCCGCTTTGCGATGGCAGGGCTGGTGGGACTGAAGGACCGCTTCGGCATCGCCTTCGCGAATGACACCGATGCTGACCGGCACGGCATCGTTACACCTTCAATGGGTCTGATGAATCCGAACCATTACCTTGCCGTGGCGATCAACTACCTCCTGGCACACCGGCCAGGGTGGCCGAAGAACGCTGCCGTGGGCAAGACACTTGTCAGCAGCAGCCTCATCGACAGGGTCGTGGCAGCGTTTGGTCGTAAATTGTCCGAAGTGCCGGTCGGATTCAAGTGGTTCGTCGAGGGACTGTTCAACGGAAGCTGCTGCTTCGGCGGCGAGGAAAGCGCCGGAGCGAGTTTCCTGCAACGGGACGGCAGTGTGTGGACCACGGACAAGGACGGGCTAATCCTGAACTTGCTCGCGGCAGAGATCACCGCCCGCACCGGCAAGGACCCGGGCGAGCATTTCCGCGAGTTGACCGCGAAATTCGGCACTCCGTACTACACCCGCATCGACGCGCCGGCGACGCCGGAGCAGAAGGCGAGGCTGCAAAAGCTTTCACCTGATGCGGTCACGGTTACAGAGCTGGCAGGTGAACCGATCACGGCCAAGCTGACACGGGCGCCGGGCAACAACACGGAAATCGGCGGCCTCAAGGTCACTACTGCCAGCGGCTGGTTCGCTGCCCGCCCGTCGGGCACGGAGAACATCTACAAGATCTATGCGGAGAGCTTCCGGAACGAAAAGCACCTTCAGGCGATCGTGTCCGAGGCCCAGCGGATCGTGGACAGCGCCCTGTCTGGGGCGGGGAAAGCTTGATCCGGGGAGTCAGGTTCCAATTTGGAGAAGGGGAGTTTTATTACTCCCACGAAGGCGGGTAGCGAAAATGATGACCATGAACGACGACAAACACCGGCAAAAAGCGGTGATATTCCTTTGAAAGGGATGTCATGAAAGTACTGGTCGTGGACATCGGCGGGAACAGCGTGAAAGTCCTCATCAGCGGTGAGACCGATCCGCGGAAATTTCCCTCGGGGCCTACATTGACGCCCCGGCAAATGGTGTCGGGAGTGCTGAAGCTGACCGAGGACTGGGACTACGATGCGGTCGCGATTGGCTATCCCGGACGGGTTCGCGAGAACAGGCCGGTGTCGGATCCGGTCAACCTTGGGCACGGATGGGTCAAGTTCGATTTCGCAAAGGCATTCGGCGTTCCTGTCAAAGTGATGAACGATGCAGCCATGCAAGCCCTAGGAAGCTACCAGGGAGGAAAGATGCTTTTCCTGGGTCTTGGAACCGGGCTCGGTACCGCGCTGATCATGGACGGGAGTGTGATGCCGATGGAGATCCAGCACCTTCCATACAAAAAGGGGACCTATGAAGACTATCTGGGGCTCAATGGGTTGAAGCGGCTTGGTATCAAGAAATGGCGGGACTGTTTCATGCAGGTGGTCACCCGATTCATTACCGCCCTCGAACTCGATGACGTTGTCATAGGCGGCGGCAACGTCAATAAACTGGACAAGCTGCCGCTTGGCTGCCGTGCCGGAGACAACTCTCTTGCTTTCCGCGGCGGGTTCCTCCTCTGGGAAAAGGACGGCCTGTGGAAAATATGCGCTCGACCGAAGGTGTCATCGCGGCTATCGCGAAAGAAAAAACGGGCCATGACCGCAAAGAAGACCGGGCGCCGGCAGTCACGGTTGCAACCTTTTGAGACTGTTATTTCGTGATGATTCGCCGAGATCACACGCGAATCTAAATCGTTGCGCGGAGGTTACTATGCCAGTAGCAGACCATGCCACGTACTGCGAAATGCTCGATCGGGCGCGGAAGGGAAAATTCGCCTATCCAGCAATCAACGTGTCGTCGCTCACAACGGCCAACGCTGTCCTCAAGGGGTTGGCCGAGAGCAGGAGCGACGGGATCATCCAGGTATCGACCGGTGGAGGCGCATTCGCCTCTGGTACCGCGGTGAAGGACATGGCGCTCGGTGCCATCTCGATCGCTGAACATGTCCACCGCGTCGCGGAACGGTACCCGGTCTATGTGGCGCTTCATACTGACCATTGCCAGGCGGACAAGCTGGACAAGTATGTGATCCCTCTCGTCGAGGAGACCGAGCGCCGAAGGGCGGCGGGGAAATCGAACCTGTTCAACAGCCACATGTTTGACGGCAGCGCTTTACCGTTAAAGGAAAACCTCGATATCGCGGTAAAAATGCTCGAACGGTTCCGGAAGAACGATCTGATCCACGAGATAGAGGCTGGGGTTGTGGGGGGGGAGGAGGACGGCATCAAGGCAAGCGCTGCAGCGAAGCTCTACACGACACCCGAGGACACTCTGGAGGTCGCACGTCGACTGAACGGAGTGCAAGGCGCCCGCTACCTGCTTGCAGCTACCTTCGGCAACGTACACGGCGTGTACAAGCCTGGTCATGTCAAGCTCAAGCCTTCCATCCTGAAGGACTGCCAGGATGCTGTCGTTAACAAGTACGGCGAAGCGGCACGGTTTTACCTTGTTTTTCACGGCGGCTCAGGTTCTGAGCTCCATGATATCCACGAAGCCGTGGATTATGGTGTGGTGAAGATGAACATCGATACCGACACACAGTATGCCTTTACCCGTGCCATCGCCGACCACTTCTTCAAGAATTATGACGGCATCCTCAAGGTGGACGGAGAGGTTGGTAACAAGAAGGCCTATGACCCGCGCTCGTATCTGACACTTGCCGAGACAGCCTTGGCGGAGCGGGTCAAACAGGCTGTGAAAGAGCTGAGGGCTGCCGGAACGACGATGATGAAATGAAAGAAGGGGAGAGCTTTTATGCCTGACAGCGATCTTGATTTCACGATAGCGCGGCTCGGTGAGTGCCGCATCCCGTCGCCGATGTCCCACGTCCGCTTCACCCGCGACGACGAGCGCGTGCTCTATCACTCTCGGCTTGAAGAGATAAAGGCATGGCTCGATAAGCACACGGATCCTCCGGCAATGGAGGCCGCAGGGCCGAGGGAAAAGATATTTTTCGACCCTTCAAAGCTTGCCTGCGGGATCGTGACCTGCGGTGGGCTCTGCCCCGGCCTCAACAATGTGATCCGCTCCATCGTCCTGAGCCTGTACCATCACTACGGCGTGAACAAGGTTTACGGGTTTCGCTTCGGCTATGAGGGCCTTGTGCGCCGGTACGGGCACAAACCTCTAGAGCTGACGCCCGACGCGGTCAACCGGATCCATGAAATCGGCGGATCGGTCCTGGGCTCCTCGCGCGGGCCCCAAGACCCGGTGGAGATGGTGAAAACCCTAGCGGACCTGAAT
>DATJZV010000116.1:0-19879 GCA_035498715.1 Nitrospirota bacterium | reverse complement strand
CAATTGACAACGGATGTTGTAAAGAGTATAATTTTTTACTAAGGCTCTTGAGCACAAAGTGGAAGTCTGCAGTGCACTATGAAAGAGAATAAGACCTTATATACGTTGCTGCTCATTGCGCTCCTGACCGTGTCGGCGTATTTTCTCGCCGATACAGTGGACGCGATGATCGGCCGGAGCCTGAACGCGGCGCCCCGCCTTACCGCGCCCATCGAGCGTGATCGGGCCATCCTTGAACCGCGGCGCGAACTGAGCGACTATTCAACGATTCTCGATCGCGGCCTGTTCGGTGAGGGCAAGGGGTCGTCAAGCAGTCCCGCCGCAGTCGAGTCTTCCGTTTATCGCTTGATCGGCACCATCGAAGGCGCCAGCTTCTCCGGTGCGGTGCTCGAAGACGCGAGCGGACAGGCATTCTATCGCATCAACCAGAAGCTGCCGGACGGCTCCCAGATCATCAAGGTCCAGCGGAACAAAATCGTGCTCCGAAGGGCGGACAGCAGTACGACCGAGATCCAGGTAGTCGATGACACGAAGATCGTCAACGTATCGAGACCGGTCGCAACCGGCGCCGGTATACGGAAGCTTTCCGAAGGCAAATTTATGATCGACCAACGGGAGGTTACCGCCAGCACCGAGAACGTCAATCAGCTTTTGACACAGGCACGGGCGCTTCCTTATATGGAGCAGGGCAAAACCGTCGGCTTCCGTATCAGCGAGATCGTGCCCGGCAGCCTTTATGAGAAGATCGGGCTCGTGAACGGCGACATAATCCAAAAGATCAACTCGCAGGATGTGGACGATCCGGCCAAGTTCTTCCAGATGTACCAGAGCCTGAAAGAAGAGCGGAGCATTTCCATCGACCTGATGCGGGGCGGTCAGCGTCAAACACTGAACTACGAAATACGATAAGCGCATCACGTAATGAGTTCAAGTATCAAATTCCAAAGTTCACGTGAAATCCAAATTTCCAAATAAAGTCATTTTGATGCTTGATCATGCGAGCTTGATCCGTGACGGGGATTTGGGCATTGGGAATTCATTGGTTGCACATGGAGGCTGAGAGTGAATAAAACAGCAGCCCTTCTGCTTGCGGGGCTTGTTACCGTCAATGTCGCAAGCGCCCAGGAGAAGCCCCTGCTTCCCTTAGGCGCCCCGCCTTCACCTAACGAACAGCAGGCCGATATCCAGAAGATAAAATCCGGGGAAGATTATGTAACCCTTAATTTCACGAACATTGACATCACCGCCCTTGTCAAGGTGATGAGCGAGCTCATGCGCAAGAACTTCATCCTCGACGAACGTGTGACCGGCAAAATAACGCTCATGACCCCCACGCGGATATCGCCGGATGAGGCCTACCAGGTGTTCCAATCCGCGCTGGAGATCAAGGGCTTTACCGCTGTGGAGGACGGCAAGATCATCCGCATCATTCCCGCCGCCAGCGCCCGGCAGAGCGGACTCAAAGTGTTTAAGGATGATGATTTCAAGGGTGAGGGGTTTGTGACCAAACTTTTTCGCTTGTCTTTTGTCGCTCCCCAAGAGATCGTACGCACGCTCACCCCGCTCGTGAGCAAGGATGGATCCCTGATCCCCTATGCTGCAACGAGTTCCCTTATCATTACCGATTCAGTCTCCAATGTCAAAAAGATGGAAAGTCTGATCCGATTGCTCGACGTCCCCGCGCCTGAGGGCAAGGGGAAGATCAACGTCTACTACCTCAAGCACGCGAACGCTGAGGATTTCGCCAAGGTGATGTCAGCACTCGTTTCCAGACTGCCGGCGCCGCCGGCTGGCGGTGTCCAGCCAGCGGGTCCAGCGACCATCCTCGAAGGAACTGTCACGATCACCGCTGACAAGGCAACCAATTCGCTCATCGTTGTGGCCTCGCCGGGCGACTACGAAACCATAAAGGACGTTATCCAGAAGCTTGATATCAGGCGTAGACAGGTTTACGTCGAGGCGGCGATCATCGAGATGGGCCTGACTAAGGCCACTGAACTCGGTTTTGAGTTCCAGGCCACTAACCTCAACAGTATCGAGAACAGTAACACCAGCCAAGCCGTCGGCGGCACGAACTTCGGTAACATCGGCAATGTGATAGCGAATGGGCCTGCAGGCCTGGCGTCGCTGACCGGCTTGAACGTGGGCGCCGTGAAAGGCACCTTCACGTTCAAAGGCGTTGAATACCTGAATGTGGGTGCGCTCCTGCACGCTCTGCAGACTGATGCGGACGTGAACGTTCTCTCTACGCCGAACATCCTCACCACGGACAACCAGAAGGCTGAAATCATGGTGGGCGAGAACATTCCGTTCGTCACCGGCCAGAGCCAGACCGCTGCGACGGGAGGTCAGATCTTCTCCCAGATCGACCGGAGAGACGTGGGCATCAATCTGAAGATCACTCCGCAGATAACATCAGAAGACAGTGTGCGGCTCGACGTCTACCAGGAGATTTCGGATATCACTACGACACCGGGGCTGAATCCCAACATCGTAGGACCCAGCACGACCAAACGTTCGGCGAGCACGACGGTCGTGGTCAGGGACAAGCAGACCATGGTTATCGGCGGGCTTATTCGGGACAATGTCAACTCTACGACCTCGAAAGTGCCGCTCCTCGGTGATATTCCCATTCTTGGATGGCTCTTCAAGTACAAGACCACCAATGTCCAGAAAGTGAACCTCATGATCTTCATCACGCCGTATATCATCAAGAACGAGTCGGACGTGGCCGAGCTCACGAAGAATAAAGCGGACGCCATCGATAAATTCCGTGATAAGTACAGAATTGAGAAGAAGGATATGGGCGGTCTCATCGAAACGAAGAAACCCGGGCCCCCTCCGACCGTAACAGCTCCAACAGGGACCACCCCGTACCCGGCCAAGCCTGCTGAAGAGACCGGCGCTGAGAAATCAGGAACCACCGCCCCTGTTCAGTCTGCGCCCACCGGTACGACTCAGATCGCCCCGGCGGAGGGCGTGCGGTGAGACGCTTGCTCGGCGAGATACTCGTTGAGTCAGGGCTTTCCCCGGAGCGGCTCAAAAAGGCGCTCGAGCTTCAGAAGAAGCGGGGCGGCAGGATCGGCAGCCTCCTCGTCCGGCTGAGCTTCATGACCGAGGTTGAGGTACTCAAAGCGCTCGGCACGCAGTTGGGCCTGCCCTTCATTCCCGATCTCGGCGAGATCGACCGGGAACTCGCACTCAAGCTTCCGATCACGTACGCAAAAAAGGCGGTCGTACTTCCCCTCCGACGGGAGAACGGGACAGTCATTGCTGCGACGTCCGAGCCGCTCGCACTTTCGACTGTTGATGACCTCGGCATATTGTTCGACGCTGCCGTCTCGATCTGCCTCGCTCCGTCGGACACGATCCTCGGCGCCATTAACCGTCTCCACAGCGAGGACATGAACAAGGCCGAAGATACTGTCCAGGAGATGGAAGAGGATGACCTTTCGTTCCTCGCCGCCGAACTGGAAGAACCGACGGACCTGCTCGAGGTCACCGACGACGCTCCGATCATCCGGCTCGTAAACTCGCTCCTCTCGCAGGCCATCCGCGAGCGCGCGAGCGACATACACATCGAGCCCTTCGAGAAGGACGTGATCGCCCGGTTCCGCATTGACGGCATCCTCTACAACATTCTTACGATCCAGAAGCGGTACCAGGCAAGCATCGCATCGCGCGTCAAGATCATGTCGGGCCTGAACATCGCCGAGAAGCGGCTCCCGCAGGACGGCGGCATGCGGATCAAGATCGGCGGCAAAGACGTGGACATCCGTGTCTCGATTGTGCCCACGGCCTTCGGCGAGCGCATCGTGCTCCGGCTCCTGTACCGCGAGAGCGCCCTGCTTCCGCTCGAGCAGATCGGGTTCTCCGGTGAGTACCTCGCCCAGTTCAATGAACTCATTACCCGACCGCACGGGATTATCCTCGTGACGGGCCCCACGGGAAGCGGTAAGACCACGACGCTCTATGCCTCTCTCTCGAAGATCAATGCGCCGGACAAGAACATCATAACCATCGAGGACCCGATCGAGTACCAGCTCAAGGGTATCGGCCAGATACAGGTGAATGCCAAGATCCAGCTAACCTTCGCGGCCGGACTTCGGTCGGTTCTCCGGCAGGACCCGGACGTGATCCTCGTGGGCGAAATCCGAGACTCGGAGACCGCTGAGATCGCGATCCAGGCGGCGCTCACCGGCCACCTCGTGTTCTCCACGCTCCATACGAACGACGCGGCGGGTGCCGTAACGAGATTGATCGACATGAAGATCGAGCCTTTCTTGATCTCGTCCTCGGTGATGGCGATCCTGGCCCAGCGGCTCGTGCGCGTACTCTGCAAGGAGTGCCGTGAACCCTATGAGATAACGCCCGCAGAGATAACGGAACTTGAGTTCAAGACCGCGGCAGGTGCGACAGTGTATCGCGCGAAAGGATGCGAGGCTTGTTTCCACACGGGCTACCTCGGCCGGAAGGCGATCTATGAGCTGCTCATCGTGGACGACCATATCCGTCAGCTCATCATGAAAAATACCGACGCGGCCACAATCAGGACTGCCGCCATGCAGTATGGCATGCGTACGCTCCGCCAGGACGGCGCGAACAACGTGCTCCAGGGCATTACGTCCGTCGACGAGGTCGTGCGCGTGACGCAGAAGGAAGTGTAAGAGATTATGAATGCAGATTGAGGTCGAGGTTAAGGTTTAGATTTTCTCAACCTTATCCTACCCTTGGCAGCTGTCCTCTGCATTTTGAAACTATGCCTGTCTACGAATATAAAGGAGTTACCGCTCAGGGTAAGAAGGTCTCCGGTGCGCAGGATGGGGAAGGCCTGAAGACGGTCCGCGCTAAGCTGAAAAAAGACGGTATCGTGGTCCTCGATATCCACGAGGGCGGAACACTGAGCGCCGCCAAGCGTCCGCGGGAGTTCAAGCTCGGCACCGGCAGGGTGCGGCTCGGCGACCTTGCCAATGCGACACGCCAGCTTGCCACGCTTCTCTCTGCCGGCCTGCCGCTCATGGACGCGCTCACCGTGCTCGTTGAACAGGAAGAGATACCGGCCTTGAAATCGGCGCTGTCGTCGATCCGCGATGCTGTCCGTGAAGGAGCATCGCTTGCGGAGGCGCTCAAAGCCAACCCGAAGGCCTTCTCGACGCTCTATGTCAACATGGTCTCGGCTGGTGAGGCAAGCGGCACGCTTGAGATAACCCTCGCACGGCTGGCCGACTTCCTCGACGAGCAGGTCAGGTTCCGTGGCAGGTTCACGGCAGCGCTTGCCTATCCTGTACTCATGACGGTGATCGGCGTGGGCGTGCTCTTCTTCCTGTTCAGCTTTGTGCTGCCCCGCGTGGTCGGCATGTTCGAGGACATGAAACAGCAGCTCCCCTTTATGACCCTTGCGCTCCTCTGGGTTGTAAAGGTAATATCTTCAGCATGGTGGGCGATCCTGATCGTCCTGGGGGGAGCCGGCTACTATCTCAGGCGGTACGTCTCAACGCCCGAGGGCAAGGAGTGGCTCGATGCATGGCTCCTGAGGCTCCCGGTGTTCGGGAACCTCATCAAGATGATAGCCGTATCACGGTTCACGCGAACACTCGGGACGCTTCTCGAAAGCGGCGTGCCGACGCTTACGGCGCTCGATATTGTGAAGAGCGTGGTCGGGAACACCGTGCTCGCCGATGCGATCCATAAGGCGCGGGAAAACGTGCGGGAAGGTGAATCGATCGCTGACCCGCTGAGAAGAAGCGGCCTGTTTCCACCGGTCGTTGTTCAAATGGTAGCTGTGGGAGAAAGGAGTGGCGAACTCGAAAAAATGCTGCTTAAGATCTCCGATTCGTTCGACCGGACCGTCGAAACGCGTATCACGGCCCTTATGTCGCTGCTCGAGCCGGTGATCATTCTCGTGATGGGCCTCGTCGTCGGTTTTATTGTGATCGCCATCATGCTGCCGATACTCCAGATGAGCTCGGGAGTCAGGTAGTCGAGGGAAGAGCTGAAAACACCTTATAGCTGATAGTCCGCGGCCGATGAAAATCACGCCTGAAATATAAGGAGGTGAGGATGAATATTCCGACATCATACAGGAAAAGAGACAAAGGTTTTACCCTTATTGAGATCATGGTGGTAGTCATTATTCTCGGATTACTCGCCGGACTGGTGCTGCCCAGGATCCTGGGCCAGGAGGAAAAAGCGAAGGTCGAAGCCGCAAAGGTTCAGATCCGGTCGCTGGAGAGCGGCCTGGACGCTTTCAAGCTCGATAACGGCTTTTATCCTACCACGGACCAGGGGCTCGCGGCGCTCATCAAGAAGCCGGATGCCGGGCGCATCCCGAACAACTGGCGCGATGGTGGCTACCTGAAGCCGGCACGCATCCCCAAGGACCCCTGGGGCAAGGATTATGTCTACCTCGCCCCGGGCAACGAGGGGAGGGAGTATGATATCATTTCCTACGGTGCGGATAACGAGCCAGGCGGCGAGGGCAATAATGCAGACATCGAAAGCTGGAGTATGCAGTAAAATGCGAATTGCGAAATGAGGCACAATCACGGAATGTGGAACGCGGATTTCAGAATGAAAGAAGATAAAACAATGATCCGCGATCTACAATCCGAAATCCGATATAGAAGCGGTTTCACCCTCATCGAACTTGCCGTGGTCATCGCCATACTGGGCGTGATGATCGCGCTCGTTGCGCCGTGGCTCGCCGATATCGGTGAGGTAAACCTTAAGCGAAGCGCCCGCCACCTTACGGGCATGATCCGTTTCCTGCATGAGGAGTCGCAGGCGAAAAAGACGGTTTATCGCCTCCGGTTTGACATTCAGGAGGGACATTACTGGGCAGAGGCGCTGACGACGACATCGGATAACACCACTGAGTTCAAACGAATGCAGTCCGTGATAGCCGGCGAGGGAAACCTCTCTGGCCAAACGTCCTTCCGCGATGTTATCGCAGGCAGCCACCGCGAAGAACCGTATCTGTTGTTCACGCCCGACGGGTGGGTCGAGAATGCGGCCATCCACCTTCGTGACGGCGAGGATCGGGATTTTACGCTGCTTGTAAAGCCGCTCACCGGAGATACCGAACTCCGCAAAGGATATGTGGAGGAGCGCTGACCCACCTCATGGCTAAAGCCAGGGGCTTTCTGCGGTGGTTTTGGTAAGTACGGCAATTAACGTGGAGTATGGGGGCAGGAAGCAGGGAAAATACTTTGAACCGCACGCAGTGGGGCTTTACGCTCCTCGAAGTGATGGTCGCCGTGGCCATTCTGGCAATGGTGCTTGTGACGCTCATGGGAGTGAAGAACGGGAGCACGCGGGATGTGATGCTCGCGGACCACATCACGACAGCCACGCTTCTGGCAAAGCGTATGATGACCCAGACTCTTTTGACGGGTACACTCGGCCCGAGTGAAGATGAAGGCGAGTTTCCCGAAGATGAGTTTAAGGATTACACCTGGAAAAAGACGATCTCGCTCACGCCGCTTGAGGTAAAGCTCCTGGAAGTGCGTGTGGCCGTGCTCTGGAAAGAGGGTGAACGGCAGGAGATGGTGGAGCTGGTGAGTTATGAATAGAATTCCGGATGGTGGATCGCGAATTGCGGTTTGCGAAATACTGGACCGGGGAAAGAACCAAAATCCGAAATCAGAAATCCGAAATCAGAAATCGAATGGTTTTACGCTTATCGAAGTGTTTCTTGCCATGGCGATCCTTGCCATCGTTATGACGGTGATCTACACGAGCTTTTCCGCGGCAGGAAGAGACGTTGAACAGGCAGAAACGATCCGCGACGAGACCGATATGGCGCGGACACTGATTTCCCGGATTTCAGATGATATTGCCAATGCTTACGTCAATAGGAACATGAATTATTCAGCGCCCATAACTATTTTTGACGGCAAAGAAGATGAGGTCGAAAACGGCGGCGAGAAGGTAAGGCATGATAGCATTACTCTTACCACACTTACGAACTGGCGTAAGCCGGATTCAAAGGAAATGGAACTCTGGGAAGTGGGCTATTTCTTCGAAGAAAAGCCGGACGGTAGCGGATACACCCTCTTCCGAAGAGAGAAACGGGAACTGAGCAAGGACGTGCCGGCACTTGAAGGGGGAGTTGATTACGAGATTACGGACCGCGTGGAGAGCCTTCAACTCAGGTATTACAACGGATCTACTTGGACCGACGCATGGGACAAATCGTTGAACAAGGTGCCGACAGCAGTGGAAATTACACTCACGCTCGATACAGGCAAAGTGTACGTTACGCAGGTGGATGTCGGCAGTATAAGTCAGTGACGATGGATGACGGGCGAACCTAAAAAAGGATGATACTCTTGAAGAGGCATAACGATCGCGGCATTGCGCTACTGATCGTACTTCTGGTGACTGCGCTCTTGATCGCGCTCATTTTCGAATTCTCCTACGCGACACGCATCAGTCTGAACAGTGCGATAAATTTTCGCGACAGCCAGCGCGCATACTTCCTCGCACGCTCCGGCGTTTACGCCTTTGTCAGATACGATAAGCTGCGGGACCTCATTCCTCAGGGAGAATGGAGTGTTTTGCCGATCATTGGCGAGGGCGACGCCGAGGTCAGGATTAAGTGGGAAGATGAATCTGGGAAAATACGGGTCACCGAAGTGAAGACAGACAAGGTAACACAAAGCATGATACAAACACTCTTCGAAAACAAAAGCATAGACACCGCTGTTTATGACAGAATGACCGACCAGACAAGCGAAATCAATAGGCTTAGTGTGCTGACGGGACTCCACCAGTACATGAGCGACGAGGATTTCAACAAGGTGCGTGACTCTTTGACCGTAAGCCCGGTGCCGTTGGACAAAATCAATATCAACACTGCCTCTGCGGACGTACTCCAAAGTCTCGGCATAAGCGCTGGTGCCGTGGGCTTGATTTTACAAGAAAGACAGATAGCTCCCTATACGGATCTTGGGAAAGTGCCCGGTATCGGAGACATCAAGATCAACGGCGTGCTGGTCTTGAATTATTTGTCAACAGCGTCGTCGAGCAACATTTATAAAGTTTACGCCTACTCCGCGGTCGGCGGATATACGAAACAGGTTGAAGCCATCGTCCAGGGAGGCAACCGCCTCTATTGGAGAGCATTGTGAAGATCGTAGGTATTAAGATAGAGAAGGGGCTTGTTGCCGCGGCAGTTGTGCAGAAGGATTTCCGCCGGATGGAACTCGTGGACTCTTTCAGCCAGCCGTTTGCCACAGACGCTGAACTTATCGATATTCTTGTGAATAAGTCCGGAGATTGGGCCGGCGCGAAGATCATTGCGTCAATTCCGGGCCACCGCTTCACACAGCGCCTCGTGCACTTCCCCTTTTCCGACCGGAAGCGCGTGGAAAAGGCATTGCCTTTCGAGCTCGAGGACAGCGTGCCTTTTGCGCTCGACGACGTGGTCATCGATTATCTCATTCTTGATGGCGGAAAAACAGCTAAGGACACCGACGCGTCGAAAGAAGCCGCCGTCCTCGGCATCATGCTGCCGAAGGAGGTTTTGAAACGGCACCTTGAGCTTCTCGCATCCGCGGGGATCGACCCCCAGGTCATCGTACCGTCATATAATGGTCTCGACGCTCTTTCAAAGATGATGAAGGTTGAGGGATGCACGCTCCTGACCTGCGGTAGTGACCTCTGCCTGCGTAGCGGCGAAACGGTGAAAGGGCTTAGAAGCTTCTCTGGTTCCGGGTCAACATCGGGTATCCGCCACACGGTCCAGGCGCTCGAGATAGAGCAGAAAGAACGAGTAGAAAAGGTTTTGGCCCTGTGCCCGGACGACAGCTTGCAGACAATATTCGCGGAGATGGGCATTGCTGTGGAACAGGCTGTGCCGGAGCTTGGCGGCGAAAAAGCCGCTGATCCCCTGAGCCTCGGACTCGCCCTGTCCGAGCACGTAAATTTTCGCAAACAGGAATTCGCTTACCATCTGGCGGATGAAGGCGCGCGCCGAAGAAAACGTACGCTCATCATCGCCGGAGTTATCGCAGCCGCACTGCTTGTGGTGAACCTTGGCGTGAAGCTCTATGTGGTCGAGACGGCGTACGGCAAGCTGGACAAAGAGATCAGGGACGTCTACCGGCAGGCTGTTCCCGATGCGAAGGTTGTGGCCGACCCGCTACGTCAACTGCGCAGCAGCCTTGAGGAGGCTCGGAAGAAGTTCGGCGTGCTGGGCACGGGGACCTCGGCGCTCGATGCGATGAAAGCAGTGACTGATGGTATCCCGAAAGAAGTCCGCGTCGGTTTTCAGGAGTTTAACCTCGAAGGCGACCGCCTCAAGCTCCAGGGTGAAGCGGCTTCCTTCGAGTCGGTGGACAAGATAAAGGCCGAGCTCCAGAAGGCGGCGCTGTTCAGCGACGTCACGGTGCTGGACACGCGGATGGGTACGGACAACAAGGTCAAGTTCCGGCTGGATATCAAGTTGAAACAAGGGACCGAAATAGAGGCCGGGGGCAAGGACAAGGTGAGATAGTCCCCTGCCAGAATCTGAGCGTTCGGGATTCTGTCCCAATGATAGAGGTATTTCTTGAAACTTGAAGAAAGAGATAAAAAGGTCCTCATCACCGGCGTTATTGCTGCGACGGTGATCTTGCTTTACGCACTCGTGCTATCCCCGCTGTACGCCGACCTGTCCCGTAAACGGGATGCGATCCCGAGGAAGGAGCGTGATCTCGCGGAGATGCGCATGCTCAAGGACCAATATCTCGAGATGCAACAACGGCTGCAGCAGTTGCAGATCGCGGCATCGAAGCGCGGCCCCTTGCTTACGGACATCGAGAACATCACCAAACGGACCAACCTGAGCAGCAAAATCGTGTCGCTCAAACCACAAACCGGCGTTCAGGCGGCGAATTTCCAGGAGAGCATCGTCGAGATCAAGCTCGACAATGTAACGCTCTATGACATCGTGAACTATGTGAACCAGCTTGAGAAGGAGACGTTGCGCATAAGAAAACTGTACTTCAAACCCCGTTTCGACAACCCGAAGCTTTTGAACGCAACGATCCTCGTCTCGAGCGCTGGGTAGACCATATGGTCGACAAAAAAACACTCATCCGAAGGCTATCGTTCACGGCCTATTTTATTGCGGCATTCCTGCTTTTTCTCCTCTTCCTGTTCCCCTTTGACCGGGTCAGGTCGAAACTGGAGTCCGAGGTGCGGTTGCGCACGCCTTTCGAACTATCAGTTGGACGCATCTCCCCCCGGTTCTTCGACCGGTTCGTGCTCGTCGACGTCGTAGTGTCCGACAAAAAAAACAGAGTTCTCTTCGAAAGCCCATCGGTAAAAACCACCGTTTCGCTCTTCAGCCTGCTTCGCGGCGCGATCTCGGTGAACTTGAAAGCTGTGGCATACGGAGGGGAACTGCTCGTAAAGGCGCATCAAAGCCCGAAGCAGCAGCGTCTGCTGATCGATGCAAATGGGCTTGATATCGCTTCCTATCCAATGATGAAAGACTTCGGTCTCAAACTCGCCGGCAAGATCGGCTGCAATTTCGAGATGGATGGTGATTCGGGGAAAGGGCGTCTCTGGGTCAAAGGGCTGACGTCACGGGAGCTCAAGATCAGTGGATTTCCCGTCCCTGATCTGGATTTCGAGAAGGGATGGATGGAAGCGGATTTCAAGGGCGACCGGATGATGATCAGGAAACTGGAGCTCGAAGGCAAAGAGCTCAAGATCCATGCTACCGGAGACGTGGTGCTGCGCGAGCGCGGCACCCTCAACATTCTGGTGAAGGTCAAACCTTCGGAGCGGCTTGCGCGCGAACAGGCTGGCATCTTCTCTCTCCTGAAGAACAGGGACGCCGAAGGTTTCTATCAGTTCACCCTCGGCGGTCTGCTCACCGAGCCCATGCCGAGGTTGTAGCATGGCAGTGTCCTGGTCACATCCGGTGGATGAAAAGCAAAACGACCGAAAATGGTGAGGAATTTGTTCTATCGGAAACGATTTCCATATTTAATTGTTCACCACCCCTTTCTCCTATCGACGCTATTCCGGCGAGATTGCGTTTGACATTCCGGGACTGAAACAATAGAATGCTTTTGTTATGAAGGCATCAAAAACCAAGACCGTCTATGTTTGCCAGTCCTGCGGCATGCAGTCGCCGCGGTGGATGGGCAAGTGCCCGGACTGCGGCCAGTGGAACACGATGGTTGAGGAGCGGGTCGAGAAGCCGAAGGACATCGGGAGCTCGAAGCGTCACGGCGGCTCCGAGCCGCTCGCCCTGAATGAGATCCAGGCCAGGGACGAGGACCGGTTTGTCACGAGGATCAATGAGCTCGACCGCGTGCTCGGCGGCGGCATCGTCGCAGGCTCTGTCGTCCTCATCGGTGGGGACCCGGGCATCGGCAAGTCCACGCTTGTGCTGCAGATGCTGAAGCAGGTGTCGGAACTCAGAGGAAAAACACTCTATGTCACGGGCGAAGAATCTCCGTCCCAGATCAAGATGCGCGCCCAACGCCTCGGCGTCAACGCAGAGAACCTCTACGTGCTCGCCGAGACGCAGCTAGAAGAGGTTGTGCGCGCCGCCGACGGACTCCAGCCCCAGGTGATCGTCGTCGACTCCGTACAGACGGTCTTCACCTCCGAGCTTCCGTCCGCCCCGGGCAGCGTGGGCCAGGTGCGCGAAGTCTCGGGCAGGCTCATGCTGCATGCCAAGCGCACGGGCATCCCTACCTTTCTCATCGGCCACGTGACCAAGGACGGCGCCATCGCCGGTCCGCGCGTGCTCGAACACATCGTTGACACGGTGCTTTACTTTGAGGGAGACCGGGGCCATGCCTTCCGCATCCTGCGAGCCGTGAAGAACCGCTTCGGTTCGACGAACGAGATCGGCGTGTTCGAGATGAAAGAGAGCGGCCTCACCGAAGTGGCGAACCCGTCCGAGATATTCCTGGCCGAGCGTCCGAAGGACGCCACGGGCTCTGTCGTCGTCTCCTCCCTCGAGGGCACGCGGCCGATCCTTGCCGAGCTCCAGGCTCTGGTGGCGCCATCCAAGCTCACCATGCCGCGCAGGACCTGCATCGGAGTGGATTACAACCGTGTTTCGCTCCTCCTCGCAGTGCTCGAAAAACGCGTGGGCATGCACCTGATGGGCATGGACGTGTTCGTGAACATCGTGGGCGGCCTCAAGATCGACGAGCCCGCTGTGGACCTCGGCGTGATCGCTGCCGTGGCATCAAGCTTCCGGGAAAAACCCATCTCTCCTGCAACCGTCGTGATGGGCGAAGTGGGCCTTGCCGGCGAAGTGCGCGCCATCAGCCAGGCCGAGACGAGGCTCAAGGACGCGGCCAAGCTGGGTTTCACTCGCTGCATCCTTCCCGCGGTGAACGTGGAGAAGATGGAAAAGTCCCCACCCCTCAAAGCGATGGAACTTATGGGCGTCCGCTCCGTTGAAGAAGCGATGGATCGGCTGTTCTAGTGCCCCCCGCCTTCCCGATACCCGATAACAACAAGCCAGAAGGGAAAACCTTGAACCGCTCAGGCGCGAAGGTCGCGAAATATCAGAAAGCCTTAAATAAAAAAGATGCTTCCCTTTCCGCGTGACCCCTTTGCGGTAAACTTTCCTTGCAGAGCATCCGATTTGCTGATTGTTCTCTATCATTCTGCCTTGAGATTTTTCCCGTCGATGTGAAGAAAACTCATCTCGCCGCGGGTGAGATCGTGTGCCAATCACTGCTCTTCTCGATGATCATGGGCTTCATCACTGGGTGCTCCCCCCGGTCCACGCGGCCCTGATGAATATTGCTGACGCACGCTGGGCGACGTGACTCGGTATTCGACATACCGAATTTTCGTTTGTTTTGCTCCTTTCCCTGTGGTATCCTGTCTCTCATATGGCTATCGGAAAACTCTGGAACTGGTTCGGCAGCAGGCGCGGGATGGTTATCCTGCTCATTCAACTCGTCCTCGTGCTCCTGTTCGTCTATTTTTACAGCGGCTATCAGTCAAGCAACCGGTGTGTGGCATGCCATGGCGATAAAGACCGGATGAACAAACTGGGGTACCCCCAGTTCGTGATGACGCGCGAGCAGGTGCAGAAAGAGGCGCGCCACCCGAACACGGAATGCCGCGATTGTCACCTCGGAAACGGCCTGTCCGATGAGCCTTCTAAGGCCCACAAGGGCATGCTGAAACTCATCGTGCTCGACAATAATTTTGATGTCATGCCGAGAAAAGGCCATGTCAAACAGCTCCTTCCTTCGGGCGAGGACCGGCAGAGGAACATGCTCCCCCGTCTTGCAGACGGCTCTCTCGACTACGACGTCGGTACGCTCCTGTACCACGATAGAAGTCCGGTCACGCTCGGGTTCGACCCCGGTATCGCGAAAAAAACCTGCGGAAAGTCAGCCTGTCATCCCGAAGAGGTGAAGCAGTTTTCCACAAGCATGATGGGTTCGAACTTCCGTCAGCGCTCCATGCGAACGTGGAACGACATCCACGGGCCGAACAACTGAGGGCCCTCATTCGCAGACACCCAGCCGGTCGGCAGGGCGGAAGGAGACAGATTCTCCTTCGAAAACACCAGCAAGATTGTCGAACAGATCAATCTCCCGCTAACGCATGAACAGGCAGTAGCCAAGCAGAAGGCGTGCAACATCTGCCATGCGGGCTGTCTTGACTGCCATTACGCCCCGACGCGCGAGCGCGGGAGTCATGCTTTTACCCGGACACCACCATCGGCAAACTGTAGCGGTGGCGGCAGGAGCACCTTTGTGTGCCACGCAGGCACCATGGAGCGGAGAAGAGGGGACAGCTATCTTGGCAAGGAATTCTCCGAGCCCGCGGGTCTTCCAGAAGACGTGCACGTGAGTAAGAAGCTCGAGTGTATTGACTGCCATCAGACCGGGCCCGGCGGGATGGGTCATATCGAGAGGAAAGCCACCTGCCAGGATTGCCATATCGAAGTCGAACAGGCAATAGCAGCGAGTGTACACAAGAGCGTGGCCTGCGAGGCATGCCATGTTAAGATACTCGGTGGCTACGAAATGACTTCCTGGGGGCCGGGCATGATCGAATCCCGGCCGAACCCCTTTAAAAAGTATTCATTATATTATGGACCGCAGGAACCGCCGATATTGATCAAGGACCAAAAAGGCACCTGGATCCCGACCAAGATGTGGCCGAACAGCGTCGGCGGCATTAAAGAAACCATTGCAGCGAGGCCTGGGCTTACGTTCCGCTGGCCAAACGGCGAGACGCATGATGCGTATGCACTGCTCGGCACGTTCGGCTTCCCCGGCGGGAACAACAACTACCTTGCCTGGATACAGGTGGAGCAGGTCGCGCACCCGCTGGGCAAGTCCCGCACCTGCAGAAGCTGTCATGATTCTACCGAGCAGGTCGCGCGTGTAACGTGGCAGTATTTCGACGTCCAGGGTGCGGAGCCGTTTGCAGGCAGCCAAAAGGTTGTGGCGGACAAGAACGGCCTCCACGTAAAGGACATTAAGGCAACATCGAAGATCAAGCTTATGGAAGATGGTAAGATCGAAAATTTTGCGGCGTGGTTTCGGCTCGGCGATATCTGGAGGACGAGTGGAGATTTCTCGATCCCGAAGTCCGATCCCGCTAAATATCGTAATCTGGAACGAGGCATACGCGATGCCCTTGCGCGGCTTGATACGATCGATAAGAAGCTCAAGGCTCGTGAGGCGAAGGGCGAAGACGTGAAAAAACTCAGGCGGAGGTGGAAAGAGGCCAAGGCCGCGGCAGTGCATGAGCCGGGGAGCGCGAAGGGTCTGTTCGATGAAACTTTTCAGATTCTTCATAAATAATTCAATCTGAATAATAAAGGGCCATTCACCGAAAAATTCAACGGAGATAAGCCATTGCAAGACTATTGCGGCCCACTACAACCAGAAGTCATTAACGAGCAAGAAAGCAGCTTCCTGGTAAATGCGGATTCCAGAAGACATTTGCACCCAGATATATTCGAGGCAGGTAGATCGGGCTGCGTGATGGGGAATCCAACGGAAATTCATTTTTATTTATCGTATTGAGCTAGCTTCGGGATTCAGCGTTTCTAGATTCCAGCTTTCGCGGGAATGACGACCCTAGGCTGTTGATTGTGTCTGTTGATCATAATGATATGCGAAGAAATCCTAAAATATGAACGCCTTCATCAAAAGCATTGAGGCAATCGGCATCATCACCTTCGCCCTGACAGGGATATTTGAGGCACGGAAAAAGGAGATGGACCTCGTCGGCGTATATTCGCTGGCCATGATCACGGCCTTTGGCGGCGGGACGCTGCGCGATTTCATCCTGAACCGGCATCCTCTGTTCTGGACTGCGCACTATTGGTATCCCATTATTTTGCTCGGGCTGTCAGTGCTTTCCTCGGTCGTGATCAAAGACATGCTGCACCGGAGCGGATTTGTAACGTTTATCCTTGTTCTTGACGCGTTGGGGTTGGGGTCGTTCAGCGCCTCGGGCACGTCCCTTGCCAACCAGTTCGGGTACCATCCTTTTGTGTCGGCCCTTATGGGCGTCGTCACCGGCGTGTTCGGAGGTGTTCTCCGGGACATTGCGGGGAACGAGATTCCATACGTGTTTCAGCGAACGGAGATCTATGCAACCTGTGCGTTTGCAGGCGCGTGGGGATATCTTGCGGTTATGAGGGCGACGTCGAATGATGTTATGGCGGTCATTACCTGTATTGCGGTAACATTCATCTTGCGGATGTTCGCCCTGCGGTATAAAATCAGATTGCCGATATAATTCAACGGGCCGTCATTGCGAAGACCGTTGCAGTGTAGCAATCTCATGTTTCAGATTTAAGATAGCCACGGTCTCCTTGGTCGCACGCCATGACAGCTATTCAAGTACTTGTGGAGGTTTCCATGCCCTACGTGAATATCAAGATAACGAATGAAGGCGCCACAGCGGAGCAGAAGGCAAAGCTTATCCAGGGAGTGACCAAATTGCTTCAGGATGTGCTTGGCAAGAATCCTCAGACAACGTGTGTTGTCATTGAAGAGGTCTCGACCGACAATTGGGGTATCGGCGGCGAGTCCATTACGGTGCGTAGGATGCGGGATCGAAAAAAGTAAGAGGAGCCAACGCATGCTTATCGTCATGCATCACTGGGCTACTGATAAAGACGTAGACTTGGTAAAGAAGGCGATCACCTCGATGGGCTTTAAGCCCGTTGCCATCCCAGGCGCCGAGCGGACGGCCATCGGCATCATAGGCAATCAAGGGTGGGTCGATGATGCGCCATTTAAGGGAAACAAGGCCGTCATGGAAATCCTCCATGTGACCAAGCCGTACAAGCTCGTAAGCAGGGACTTCCATCCTGCTGATACCGTCGTGACGCTCGGCGGAAAGATCAGAGTTGGTGGCAAGTCGCCTTTCCTCGTCATCGCCGGTCCCTGTGCAGTCGAGAGCAGAGAACAGATCATGAAGACGGCGCGGTTCCTAAAAAAGATAGGTGTCCTGGTGCTCCGTGGCGGGGCCTATAAGCCGAGGACGAGCCCGCACAGCTTTCAAGGCCTGCGCGAAGCAGGGCTTGAACTGCTCGATGAGGTGAGGCGCGAGACGGGCATGCTTGTCGTAACCGAGGTGGTGAGCCCTGAGCACGTAGAGATCGTTGCTGACAAGGTCGACATCCTCCAGATCGGCGCGCGCAACATGCAGAACTTCGACCTCCTGACAGAGGTTGGCAAAATGAGAACGCCTGTCATCCTGAAGCGGGGGCTCTCGGCAACTGTCGAGGAATGGTTCGGATCGGCAGAGTACATTTTGCTCGGCGGCAATACGAATGTGGTGCTCTGCGAACGCGGCATACGCACCTTCGAGACCGCGACCAGGAACACGGCAGACCTTGCGATCATCCCCCTGGTGAAGGAACTGTCCCATCTTCCGGTTATCTTTGATCCCAGCCATGCGACAGGGAAGAGAAAGTTGGTATCTCCCATGTCCCTTGCGTCTATCGTGGCAGGGGTTCATGGGGTAATGATCGAAGTGCACCACGATCCGGAACACGCCCTTTCAGACGGGCCTCAATCGCTCCATTTCAAGGAATTCGAGAAGCTTCATGGCCAGATCAAGAGTCTGGAAACGTTCGCAATGCGGAGCTCGATGCGATGACCATTGGGGGAGTAACGATGATGCCCTTCCGATCTGGAGCGCGTTTATTCCGGAAGCCGGACCATGATATTGCCCCGATATCTTCAACCGTTTGTTCTCTCGGGGCCCCACCGTTTCTTCTCCTGCGATCAGCTCTAATGTTTATCTCGATCTTGGTGCCCTCTCATGCATTAGTCGTATCGTTCTCCAGTCATTTTGCGTAGATCAACTGCCAAAGACAAAGTTATCTCTATATAGTATTTCAAGAAGCAACATTTTTGACCACGCCTTTTTGACTTGATATAGGATAAAATAGGTCCACTATATCATTGTTTACAAAAACGAGTTATAATTTTAAACGGAAGATGCAATGCAGCAAGGAGGTATTGCCATGTTGAAAAAAATACTTACGACAATTCTTGCCTTGGCAGTCATGGCAGGTATTACTGCTTCGCCTGCCTTTGCCAGGGAAAAAATGATGAAAGAATCACCGAAGGGAGTTGAACTAAGGCTTGCGTTACGGGACCTGTGGATAGGGCATATCTTCTGGGTTCGGTCCGTTGTCTACGCAACCAAGTACGGCGATACAGAGGCGGCGAAGGTTGCCGAAGAGAATGTCGTCAAGAACGCGAAGGATATCGCCGGTGCCGTTGCCTCGTTCTACGGGAAGGAAGCCGGTGACAAGCTCTTCGGCCTTCTTGCAGGACACTACGGCGCAATCAAGGAATATCTGACTACCGCGGTCGCAGGTGATATGGCTGGAAAAGATGCTGCGGTCGATAAGATCAAAAAGAATGCCGATGAGATTGCAGCTTTCCTGAGCTCAGCTAACCCGAAGAACTGGCCGAAGGACACGCTCGTTTCCCTGCTGGTTGCCCATGGTGGCCATCATATAGCGCAGATTGATGCGGTGGTAGCCAAGGACTATGGGACTGAAGCCACGGTCTGGGAGAACATGAAAAAGCATATCTATACGATTGCAGATGCTTTGGCAGGCGGCATTGAAAAGCAATTCCCGAAGAAGTTCTAGGCGGTTTACATCACGGGTGCAATATGCTCGGGGGGAGGAATGGTTTCAATTTCTCCCCCTTTTTTTTTAATGAACCGAAATCCGCTCACATGGCCCTTTCAAAGATTTTTAACAACTTCTTTTACCAAACCCACCGCAGAAAGCCTCTTGCTTTAGCCATGGGGTTGACAGCGGGAATTGTTTCAGTTGGTATTTGTCAAATAATACAATATATTAATTATGATGGCTCCGAAGGCGACAACCCGGTCTTTTATCCACGAGTTTCAACTCGTGACCTCTCCGAAAGAGGACCGCATATTGGAGGTGCGCTTTAACGCGGGACGTAATCTCTATAATGCCTGTCTCTCCGAGGCGCTCACGCGCCTTAATGCCATGCGTGGTTCCGACGAATGGAAGACTGCGCGGAACATGCCTCATGGAAAAGCCAGGACAGCAGCGTTTCAAACCACCAATGAGAGGTTCGGGTACGGCGAGTATTCACTGCACAAGTACGCAGCTAATGTATGGCATGCCTGCTGGATCGGGGACCACCTAGACAGCCTGACCGCCCAGAAACTGGCATCCAGGGCATTCACCGCGGTCAAGGAGTACCAGTTCGGGAAGCGCGGCAAACCGCGCTTCAAACGGTATGGCTGGATGTCTTCCCTTGAAGGGAAGAACAACGCTTCCGGCATCAAATGGCGCGACGGCCGTGTCCAGTGGAACGGTCTCGACCTTCGGTCTGTATTCGACCGGAAGGACAAGCATGGCATCCAG
>DATJZV010000115.1:0-15643 GCA_035498715.1 Nitrospirota bacterium | reverse complement strand
GAGATGGTGATGCCGGGCGACAACATGAGCTGCTCCGTAGAGCTGATCACCCCGATCGCGATGGACAAGGAACTCCGGTTCGCCATCCGCGAGGGCGGCAGGACCGTGGGCGCCGGAGTTATCACCGAAGTCATCGAGTAACAAGAACTATTGCGGATCTCGGAGGGCAAAATACGTTATCCGCAAACAACAATCCGAAGTCGGAAATCGAGATGAGAGAGGCTATAATCGATGCGGGAAATTATTTTACTTGCCTGCGGTGAATGCAAGCGCAAAAATTACTCAACGACCAAGAATAAGAGGAACACTCCTGACAAACTGAACCTGGAGAAATATTGCCGGTTCTGCCGAAAACACACGGTGCATAAGGAAACGAAAGCATAACCAGGCAAAACAAGAGTGCTGCAGAGTCGGACACAGGCCAGTAGCTCTAATGGTAGAGCTCCGGACTCCAAATCCGGCTGCTGGGGGTTCGAGTCCCTCCTGGCCTGCCATTTCAATCCCGTGCAGAAAGAGGCCCATCGCATGTTCAAAAAGATCATGGATTTTTTTACGGATGTCAAGCTCGAGCTCAAAAAGGTTGTGTTTCCGACAAAGAAGGAGGTCATAGGTTCTACCTGGGTAGTGATTGTCACCGTGCTCATTGCAGCCTTTTTTCTGGGCTTGGTAGATACGGCGTTAGGAAGATTGATGACCCTGGCCTTTAGGTAGAGATAATTATGCCGATGAACTGGTATGTCGTCCATACATATGCAGGATTTGAAAACAAGGTGAGAGCAAGCATTGTGGAGACCGTCTCCAAGCTGGGGCTGAAGGAAAAAATCGGCCAAATCCTTGTCCCGACCGAAGAGGTCCTGTCGATCAAGGGAGGGAAAAAACGTAAATCTCAGCGGAAGTTCTTCCCCGGATACATACTCGTCGAAATGGAGATGGACGATAACACCTGGCATATTGTGAAGGATACGCCCAAGGTGACGGGGTTTGTCGGCGGAAGTACGAATCCGACTCCGCTCAGTGAAGAAGAGGTAAAGAACATTCTCAGGCAGGCCGAGGAAGGCGCTGTTGCGCAGGCACAGCCCAAGCAGGCCTACCAGAAGGGGGATCGGGTCCGGGTGATCGACGGTCCGTTCAGCAGTTTCATCGGAACCGTCGAAGACGTGAATCCGGCGCATGGCAGGCTCCGCGTGATGGTGAGCATTTTCGGACGTTCAACGCCAGTGGAACTGGAGTTCTTGCAGGTCGAGCGGGAGAAGGATGCAAAATAAAAAGTTCTACGGATTCGAGAATTAATATTCCAGATCTAGATAATATTAAAAAATAAACGCAGGAGTTTATAAATGGCAAAAGAGATCACAGCAAAAATAAAGCTTCAGGTCCCGGCAGGAAAGGCCAATCCCGCCCCTCCGGTGGGCCCCGCACTCGGACAACATGGCGTCAACATCATGGAGTTCTGCAAGGCATTCAACGCGAGGACCCAGAAAATGGGCGAGACGATTGTCCCGGTCATTATCACGGTTTATTCAGACCGGTCGTTCACCTTTATTACCAAGACGCCGCCGGCGGCGGAACTGCTCAAGAAGGCCGCTGGGATCATCAAGGGTTCTGGCGTTCCGAACAAGGACAAGGTCGGCAAGGTGACCCGCGCCCAGATCAGGGAGATCGCGCAGACGAAGCTCCCGGACCTCAATGCAGCAAGTATTGAATCGGCCATGCGCATGATTGAAGGTTCAGCGAAGAGCATGGGGCTGGAAATCGCAGATTAACGATATGCTCCGAGTGTCGAATTGAAATAACTGAACGTTGGTCATTTTAAAGTTATAATCTACGATCATCAATTTCCAATGAGAATTTTCATGCGGGAGGCTGACAACAGCCGCTACCACCGCGAGGAGGAATCATGGCAGGGAAGAAGTACAAAGCAGTTGCAGCATTGGTGGATCGGACAAAATTTTACAGCATCGAGGAGGCCATCGGCCTCGCCAAGAAAACAGCGAGGACCAAGTTCGATGAGACCGTCGATCTCGCCGTGAAGCTCGGTGTAGACCCCAAACAGGCGGACCAGATGGTGCGCGGAACGGTCGTGCTCCCGCACGGAACTGGGAAGAAGGTCAAAATTCTGGTCTTTGCCAAGGGTGAAAAGGAAAAAGAAGCCAGGGATTCCGGCGCGGACTACGCAGGCGCCGAAGACCTGGCAGACAAGATCCAGAAGGAAGGCTGGACGGATTTCGATGTGGTCGTGGCCACCCCCGACATTATGGGGCTCGTGGGTAAGCTTGGTAAGGTGCTTGGTCCCCGGGGATTGATGCCAAACCCCAAGACCGGTACAGTAACGTTCGACATTGCCAAGGCCATCAAGGACATCAGGGCCGGGAAGGTAGAGTACCGCGTGGAGAAAGCGGGCATTGTGCATGTCCCGGTGGGCAAGGCATCCTTTGATGAGAACAAACTTGCTGACAATGCCAAGGCGGTTCTTGAGTCCATCGTGAAGGCGAAACCCTCCTCGAGCAAAGGCAAGTATCTTAGAAGTGCGACTGTTTCCACCACCATGGGTCCGGGCATTAAGATGGATACAGCACTTGTTGAAAAGCTTGTGGGTTAATGGCTGGCAACACATATAAAATGTAAAGGTCGGCCCCTTAGAAGCAGGGGCGCGGTCCGAGACAGCAGGCACCAACGGGAGAACATGAAGTTTTCCCGCGGTTTAATTCCAGAAGGAGCCTGCCGAGACCCGGGTCAATAAAAGATAGTAGCGTTTAAGCACTGCTTTCTTTTGAGATTCCCGGGCTGGTCATCGGGAATTCTTGAAAGAAAGGAGGACAGCATTGAATAAAGAAGAGAAAAAAGAGGCAATTGATGAGCTCCACGAAAAGTTTGCCCGTGCGAAGACCGCGGTGATAACCGGCTATTCCGGGATCAACGTGGAGCAGATCACCGAACTCCGCGCTAAGCTACGCAAGGCGCACGTTGAATACCGCGTGGTGAAGAACACTCTGGCACGCAAGGCAGCGGAAGGTACAGGCCTCGAGCCGCTCAAGGATCATTTCATCGGCCCCGTGGGCATAGCACTTGGATATGATGATGTGGTTGCTCCCGCGAAGGTTCTCTACGATTTCAACAAGACGCAGGTCAAGCTTGAGCTCAGGATCGGCGTGCTCGACGGCAAGTTGCTGAAGCCGGCGGATATTAAGGCGCTGGCAAGCCTACCGTCACTGAACGCGCTCCGCGGGAAGATCGTCGGTCTTCTTCAGGCACCCGCATCGAGAATCGTCGGCGTGCTCGCAGCACCGGGCGGCCAAATCGCCAGGGTCATGAAGGCGAAGGCAGACAAGGGTTAAGTCGTAAAAACGCACTCGTTCAGCGAGAGCGAATTTTAAAAAAGTTTATAACATTTCAGGAGGAATAGAAACATGGCGGATTTAGCTAAGTTGGTAGATGAGCTGAGCGGTTTGACCGTTCTCGAAGCAGCAGAGTTGAGCAAGATGCTCGAAGAGAAGTGGGGCGTATCGGCAGCAGCGCCCGTGGCCGTGGCCGCCGCAGGTGCAGCGGGTGGCGCAGCAGCAGCGGCGGAAGAGAAAACCGCCTTTGACGTGATCCTGGCGAGCGCAGGTGCCCAGAAAATTAACGTGATCAAGGTTGTGCGCGAGCTTACGGGCCTTGGCCTCAAAGAAGCAAAGGACCTGGTGGAAGGTGCTCCCAAGCCGGTAAAAACCGGGGTCTCGAAGGAAGAATCAGAGACCATGAAAAAGAAACTCACCGAAGCAGGCGCGACCGTCGAGGTAAAGTAAGATCGCAATTCGAGCTTCATTTGTCAAGTCCTTGCCCTCCGGCTACGGGTCCGGAGGGCAGAGGACTTTTTGCGTTTATGGATAGTGCATGCAGAAATCAGAGAAATCGCACATTTTTCATGTCATCATGACGTATTTTAGTACCAAGGTAGCCATACGAAGCAGGTTATTTTTAGAGGGGTGCAAAAATGTCTAAGGAAAAAAGAGAACTTGTCCGCGTGAGGAAGGATTTTTCGAGGATTCCAACAATCCTGGAAATTCCCGATCTGATTGAGATTCAAAAAAGGTCCTACGATTTCTTTCTTCAACGAGATCTCGCATCAGATAAGAGAAAGGACATGGGGCTCCAGGCGGCGTTCAAGAGCGTGTTCCCTATATACGATTTTAACGAAACCGCCATGGTGGACTACCTCGGATACTCGCTCGGGGACCCCAAGTACAGCATTTGGGAGTGCCTGCAGCGCGGGGCCACCTACGCCGCACCGCTCAAGATAAAGACGCGACTCGTTTTTTTTGAAAAAGACGAACAGACCGCTACGAAGCGGGTAAAGGACATCAAGGAGCAGGAGGTGTATGTCGGCGACCTTCCGCTCATGACCGATACGGGGACCTTTATCGTAAACGGGACCGAGCGTGTGGTGGTCAGTCAGCTCCACCGTTCCCCCGGAGCGTTCTTTACGCATGACAAGGGAAGGACCCATGCGAGCGGCAAAATCCTCTATTCCGCCAGGATCATCCCCTATCGGGGCTCATGGCTGGACTTCGAATTCGATGTGAAGGATATCGTGTATGTGAGGATCGACCGGCGGAGGAAGATTCCCGCCACCATCCTTCTTAAGTCATTTGGATATTCCATCGAAGATCTGCTCCGGATGTATTATCCCATTGAAGATATCAAGATCAAGAAGGACGGCTTTACGCGCGGTATCCATCCGGACGTGCTCCCCGGTCTCAAAGCGCCAAATACGATCACCGACAAAGCAACACGTGAGGTGATAGTCAAGGAAGGTGCCAAGATCACCCGTGTAGCCATTAAGAAGATGGAATCCGCCGATATCAAAGAGATACCCATTCCGCGTGAAGAGCTCATTGACCGTGTTGTCCTTCGTGATGTCATCGATCCGGAGACGGGCGAAGTGCTCCTGCCGGCAAATGAAAAAATTACCGAAGCCTTCTTGAACAAAATCGTCACCACCAAAGTGGAGAAGATGGAAGTGATTTACATGGACGGCATCCATGTGATCGCCGCCATACGTGATACATTGCTTTCCGACAAGGTGCAGTCCTCTGACGAGGCCCTCTTGGAGATCTATCGGAAGATGCGACCGGGAGAGCCGCCGACGATTGAGATGGCGCGGAACCTCTTTTCGGGAATGTTCTTCAACTCCAAGCGGTACGACCTCTCGAACGTGGGCAGACTGAAGCTCAATAAGAAACTCAAACTCGATATCCCCATCGAGAAGACTACGCTCACCGCACAGGATGTTGTTGAGGTGATCCGCTACCTTGTCAACCTGCGGACAGGCAAGGGCGAGGTGGACGATATCGATCATCTCGGGAACCGCAGAGTGCGATCTGTGGGGGAGCTCCTTGAGAACCAGATCCGTATCGGCCTTGCGCGAATGGAACGCGCTATCAAGGAGCGCATGAGCCTCCAGGATATCGATACGCTCATGCCGCACGACATCATCAATCCCAAGCCCGTGATCGCTGCTATCAAGGAATTTTTTGGATCAAGCCAGCTCTCGCAGTTCATGGATCAGACCAATCCGCTCGCGGAGATCACGCATAAGAGGAGGCTCTCAGCCCTCGGCCCCGGCGGTCTTACGAGAGAGCGCGCGGGCTTTGAAGTGCGCGACGTACACACCACCCATTACGGCAGAATCTGCCCGATTGAAACGCCGGAAGGTCCGAACATCGGCCTCATCGTCTCGCTGGCCACTTATGCCCGGGTGAACGACTATGGTTTCATTGAGGCTCCGTACCGGCAGGTCAAGGCAGGGAAGGTTACGGACGAAATTGAGTACCTCTCGGCAGTTGACGGTGAGAACTACGTCATCGCCCAGGCAAATACGCCGATAGATGGCCGCGGCAAGTTTGCTGTGGACAGCGTATCCGCACGTGCGGGCGGCGAGTTCAAACTGGTGAGCGCCGAGGAAGTGCAGTACATGGACGTTTCGCCAAAACAGATAGTCTCCGTATCGGCGGCACTCATCCCGTTCCTTGAGAACGATGATGCTAACAGGGCGCTTATGGGATCGAACATGCAGCGCCAGGCTGTGCCGCTGCTCCGACCGCAGGCCCCCGTGGTCGGCACCGGCATGGAGCGAGTTGCTGCCAGGGACTCCGGCGCGATAGTCTCATGCAAGCGTGACGGAGTAGGAGTGGTGGAGACAGTGGATTCCACCCGCATCGTGATCAAAGGTGAAGATGCCAAGGGCAGAACAGTCATCGATACGTACCCGCTCACCAAGTTCTACCGTTCCAATCAGAACACCTGCATCAACCAGAAGCCGATCGTGCGTATGGGCGACAAGGTAAAGAAAGGGCAGGTGATCGCTGACGGACCGGCGACGGACCTCGGTGAGCTGGCGCTCGGCCAGAACGTGCTTGTGGCTTTCATGCCGTGGAGCGGATACAACTATGAGGACGCAATCATCATCAGTGAGAAGCTCGTGAAAGAAGACCGCTATACCTCTATCCATATCGAAGAGTTCGAGATTGAGGCAAGAGACACCAAGCTCGGGAAGGAAGAAATTACCCGCGACATCCCGAACCTCGGCGAGGAGACACTCAGGAACCTGGATGAGAACGGCATCATACGTATCGGCGCAGAGGTCATGCCGGGGGACATCCTCATCGGCAAGGTGACACCGAAGGGCGAGACCCAACTCACGCCTGAGGAAAAACTCCTCCGCGCGATATTTGGGGAAAAGGCTGGCGATGTGCGAGATGCTTCCCTTTACGCGCCGCCCGGTATCGAGGGAACGGTGATCGATGTGAAAGTCTTCTCCCGCAAGGGGGAGGATAAAAACGAACGCCTGAAGACCCAGGAGAGCGAGGAGATTGCACGGCTGCAGAAGGAATACCAGGATGAAGCCCGTGCAATAAAAGAGGACAAGTATAAGCGAATCCGGAGGATCCTCATCGGCAAGACTGCTGCCGACAAAGTCGTGAATTCCAAGACAGGCAAGACCGACCTGGCGAAGGGGAAGAAGATCACGGTAGAGATTCTCGACAAATTGCAGGAGAAAGACCTTGCCAAGATCAAGGTGGATTCCGCAGAGTATCCAGCCAAGCTGCAGGAAATTCTGGACAGTTCGGAAAACCAGCTTAATATTCTTGAAACCATCTATGATGAGAAAATAGGCAGGCTGAAGCGTGGAGACGATCTCCCGCCGGGAGTAGTGAAGCTCGTGAAAGTCTATGTCGCCATGAAGCGCAAGCTCTCCGTCGGCGACAAGATGGCGGGGAGGCACGGGAACAAAGGTGTGGTATCGAGGATCGTTCCCGAGGAGGATATGCCCTATCTCCCGGACGGAACTCCCGTCGAAATCGTACTGAACCCCCTGGGTGTGCCTTCCCGTATGAATGTGGGTCAAATACTCGAGACTCACTTGGGTTGGGCAGCGAAGGCGCTTGGTCTGCACGTAGCCACGCCCGTGTTCGACGGCGCGTCCGAGGAGCGGGTACGCTCTCTGCTGAAAGAAGCAAAACTCCCGCTGACGGGGCAGTCGGTGCTGCACGACGGGCGCACAGGCGAGCCTTTCGACAAGCCGGTGACTGTCGGATACATGTATATGCTCAAGCTCCATCACCTCGTAGACGACAAACTGCATGCGCGTTCCATCGGCCCCTACTCGCTTGTAACGCAACAGCCCCTCGGCGGCAAGGCGCAATTCGGCGGGCAGCGCCTCGGCGAAATGGAAGTCTGGGCGCTCCAGGCCTATGGAGCAGCTTACTGTCTCCAGGAGTTCCTCACGGTCAAGTCAGATGACGTGTCAGGCAGGGCGAAAATTTACGAGGCGATCGTGAAGGGTGAACACGCGCTCGAGCCCGGTCTGCCCGAATCGTTCTATGTGCTCATCAAGGAACTGCAGAGCCTGTGTCTCGATGTGGAACTCATCGAGCGCAAGCACGAAAAGGAACGTGTAATAGAGCTGGAGAAAATATCGTCAGCGCGATAGCATGTCTGCTTCTCTCGGGTGTATGTACAATTGGTGATTATTGATCAGGGTCATGAGGGCGCTGCCCTCTCCTATGGAGGTTTGCTGTGGAAGAAAAACGGATGACAGAGAACAAGGCCAGAACGGATGTCATGAGCCTCTTTGATAAGCCGAAAGATATCAGTTTTGACGCGATGCGGATAAAGATTGCCTCTCCTGAACGAATCAAAGAGTGGTCCTACGGCGAAGTAAAGAAGCCCGAGACCATCAACTACCGTTCGTTCAAGCCGGAACGGGACGGTCTTTTCTGCGCAAAAATATTCGGTCCGATAAAAGACTGGGAGTGCCTCTGCGGCAAGTATAAACGCATGAAGCATCGCGGCATTGTGTGTGATAAATGCGGCGTCGAGGTGATCCAGTCCAAGGTGCGGCGGGAGCGCATGGGGCACATCGAGCTTTCTTCTCCCGTTGCACACATCTGGTTTCTCAAGGGGTTGCCGAGCCGCATCGGCACGCTCCTCGATATGACGCTCCGGCAACTCGAAAAGGTTCTCTATTTCGAAAATTATGTGGTGACGGACCCCGGCGATACGCCGCTAAAACAGAAGGAACTGCTGACTGAAGAAAAATTCCGCAAGGCACTGTTGGAGTACGGCTCCAGCGCCTTTAAAGCGGGCATGGGCGCCGAGTCGATCAGGGAAATGCTCAATGCCATCGATCTGGAAGCGGAGTCCGAAGAGATCCGCAAGAAGATTGAAACTGCCACTTCCATGGCCACGAAAAAGAAGCTCACGAAGCGGCTCAAGGTGATCGAGTCATTCCGCAAATCCGGCAATAAGCCCGAGTGGATGATCCTGGATGTGATCCCCGTGATACCGCCGGAACTGCGGCCGCTCGTACCGCTTGAAGGAGGAAGGTTTGCGACATCCGATCTGAACGACCTCTATCGGAGGGTGATCAACAGGAACAACCGTCTGCGCCGGCTCGAGGAGCTCAAAGCCCCGTCGGTCATCATCCGAAACGAGAAGAGGATGCTGCAGGAAGCGGTGGATGCACTCTTCGATAATGGCCGCCGCGGCCGGGTGCTACGCGGCCCGAACAAGCGGCCGCTCAAATCCCTTTCCGACATGCTCAAGGGAAAGCAGGGACGCTTCCGCCAGAACCTGCTCGGAAAACGTGTGGATTACTCGGGCCGTTCAGTGATCGTGGTGGGTCCGGACCTGAAACTCCACCAGTGCGGTCTGCCGAAGAAAATGGCCCTTGAACTGTTCAAGCCGTTCATTTTCAACAAGCTCGAGGAAAAGGGCTACGCTACGACGATAAAGAGTGCGAAGAAGATGATCGAACGCGAGCGTCCCGAAGTGTGGGACGTGCTCGAAGAGGTGATTCAGGAACATCCGGTGCTTCTGAACCGCGCCCCCACGCTTCACCGGCTCGGCATTCAGGCCTTCGATCCCGTGCTTGTAGAAGGCAAGGCGATACGCCTGCATCCGCTCGTCTGCGCTGCCTTCAACGCCGATTTCGACGGAGACCAGATGGCAGTGCACATTCCTCTCTCTGTCGAAGCGCAGCTCGAGGCGAGAGTGCTTATGCTCTCGATCAATAATGTCCTCTCGCCAGCAAACGGGAGGCCGATCACGGTTCCGTCGCAGGATATCGTGCTTGGGTGCTACTATCTTACGAAAGCACGTTCCGGCGTCCTCGGAGAGGGCAAGGTGTTCTCCGGAAGGGATGAAGTGCGCATCGCCTATGACCAAGGCATGGCGGATATCCATGCGCGCGCCAGAGTCCGCATAAACGGCAAGATCGAAGAGACCACTGTCGGGCGAGTGTTGTTCAGTGAGGTCCTTCCGGAAGGAATTTCCTTCTCTTCAGTAAACAAGGAAATGAACAAGAAAGAGCTTGCAAAACTCCTTGATGAATGTTACCGGAGGCTGGGCTTAAGGCGCACGGTGATCCTGATCGATGACCTCAAGGAGATCGGGTTCAAGTTCGCCATGCGTGCCGGCATCTCCATCTGCATCTCGGACATGCATATCCCGAGCAAGAAGCAGAAGTTTATCGACCAAGCGCAGAAAGAGGTGATGGAGATCCACCATCAGTACACCGAAGGTCTGATTACGAACGGCGAGCGCTACAACAAGGAAATTGACATCTGGGCAAATGTGACCGAGAAGATCGCGGACGAGATGATGTCGGAACTCGGCATGGAAGAGATCGAACTCCGGGGCGGGAAGAAGTCGGAAGTCCAGGAGGCGAGGTCGTTCAACAATATCTTCATGATGGCAGATTCCGGCGCGCGCGGCAGCACGCAGCAGATCCGGCAGCTCGCCGGCATGCGCGGGCTCATGGCCAAGCCGTCAGGCGAGATCATCGAGACCCCGATCACAGCGAACTTCCGAGAGGGGCTCACGGTGCTCCAGTACTTCATCTCGACGCACGGTGCGCGCAAGGGCCTCGCGGACACGGCGCTTAAAACTGCCAATTCGGGGTACCTCACGCGGAGGCTCGTGGACGTTTCTCAGGATGTGATCATCACCCAGGATGACTGCGGAACGACCGACGGTATCATCGTCGGGTCGCTCGTCGAAGGCGGCGAGATCATCGAGCCGTTATCAGAGCGTATCCTCGGACGCGTTGCTGCAGATGATATCAAAGATCCGATAACCAAAGAAGTGATCATCGGGACCCGCCGTGAGATCAATGAAGACCTCGTCAAGAGGATTGAGGAAGCCGGCATTGATCGGATCAAGATCCGTTCGGTGCTTACATGCCAGTCCATGCGCGGCGTATGCAAGATGTGCTACGGCAGGGATCTCGGCCGCGGAAAGCTCGTGGACATCGGTGAAGCCATCGGCATCATTGCTGCACAGTCCATCGGCGAGCCGGGCACCCAGCTGACAATGAGGACCTTCCATATCGGCGGTACAGCAAGCAAGGTGGTCGAACAGACAGTGCTTGGGGCCAAGAACGCAGGTACCATGAAATACCTAAACCTGAACACGGTGAAGAACAAGGAAGGGGATTACGTCGCGATGTCCCGTAGCGGCAGCATCGCTATTTATGATGACACAGGGCGTGAAAAAGAGAAGTACGCCATCATCTACGGCGCAAGGCTCAAGGTGCAGGATGGCCAGAAAGTGGATGTGGGCCAGAAACTCGTGGAATGGGATCCCTATTCCTTGCCCATCCTCACCGAGATCGGCGGGAAGATCGCCTTCGGCGATATCATCGAAGGCGTCACCATGCGCGAGGAGGTGGATGAAGTAACCGGCCTATCGCGTAAGGTGATCATCGATTACCCGAACCAGAACCTGCGGCCAAGGATCTCGATCAAGGATCAGCACGGCAAGACCGCCAGGTTGCCGGGCTCGAATGTCGTTGCGCGATACCTCCTGCCTGCGGGAGCCCATATCCTCGTTGATAAGGGAGACGAGATTTTCCCCGGAGACATCCTGGTCAAGATCCCGCGTGAGACCACGAAGACCAAGGATATCACGGGAGGTCTCCCGAGGGTGGCCGAGCTCTTCGAGGCGCGAAAACCCAAAGAACAGGCGATCATCAGCGAGATCGACGGGACCGTTGAATTCGGCGGGTTCGTGAAAGGCATGCGCCGCATCCTCGTCAAGGACGGGATGGGGAACGAGAAGGAATACCTCATTCCCAAGGGCAAGCATGTGAACGTGCATGAAGGTGACTGGGTGACCGCCGGCGAACCGCTCATGGACGGCCCGGTCGATCCCCACGACATCCTGAACGTGCTCGGTCCAAAGGAGCTCCAGAAGTACCTTGTGGACGAGGTACAGCAGGTATACCGCCTGCAGGGCGTGAGCATTAACGACAAGCACATCGAGGTCATCGTCCGGCAGATGCTCCGCAAAGTTCGGATCGAGGATGCAGGCGATACGTCGTTCTTGATCGGCGAGCAGGTAGACCGGTTCGCTTTTGGGAAGGAGAACGAGGCCGCGATCGCCAAGGGCGGACGGCCAGCTACAGCGCGGCCCATCCTCCTCGGCATCACCAAAGCTTCGCTCACCACGGACAGCTTCATATCAGCAGCGTCGTTCCAGGAAACCACGCGTGTGCTTACGGAAGCCGCGATCACCGGTGCAGTGGATGATCTTGTGGGATTGAAAGAGAATGTGATCATGGGGAGGCTGATCCCTGCCGGAACCGGCATGACCGAATACCGGAATACCTATGTTGAAGTGGAAGAGGAGGAGACCGCCTCATCGTAATCGTTCGCAATCAATCTGGCAACGTCAGCGGATTTGGTTTTAGGGGAAAAAGGATTGTTAATGACACGGAGTATTGTACTTTCCGAAGGGCTGGCGTAACTAAAAGAAAAGAAACTTTTTGTAACGCTAAAAAAAAACTTGACAATACGGGGTTGTACCGATATAATCATCGGGTTTTGACTCAACGTTTATCCAAATTGCTATGTACATGTTTTTAAGGAGTAATTCACGTGCCGACAATTAGTCAACTTGTAAGAAAAGGCCGGTCGCTGGCTGCGAGCAAGACCAAGAGCCCCGCGCTCAAAAGCTGCCCGCAGAAGAGGGGTGTCTGCATCAGGGTGTACACCACCACGCCGAAGAAGCCTAATTCCGCTCTCCGGAAGGTTGCCAGGGTTAGACTCACAAATGGGATGGAGGTGACCACTTACATACCAGGAGTGGGACATAATCTCCAGGAACACTCTATTGTTCTCATCCGAGGTGGGAGAGTGAAGGATCTGCCAGGCGTACGCTACCACATTGTCAGGGGCACGCTGGATACAGTTGGTGTCGCAAATCGCAAGCAGGGTCGCTCCAAGTATGGGGCGAAAAGACCGAAGTAGTTTGATCGTGAGGAATCCGGGTGCGGAATGCAATCCGCAATAGTTAATTCCAAAAATTAAATTGCCAGCAATAGCAGGAAATCAAAAAACATTATGCCGAGAAAAAGCGTTGTAGTAAAAAGAGAAGCATTACCCGATCCAAAATATAACAGCAAGATGCTCGCGAAGTTCGTGAACGTACTGATGCGCAAAGGCAAGAAGAGCACGGCAGAGGCCATCTGCTACAAGGCGCTGGATCGCATTCAGGAGAAGACGAAAGGCGATCCCATTGCCATATTCAAGAAGGCCGTGGAGAATGTGAAGCCTACCCTCGAGGTGAAGTCCCGTCGTGTGGGCGGCGCATCATATCAGGTTCCTATAGAGGTCAAGCAGCCCAGGAGACTGTCACTCGCGTATCGCTGGCTCAGGCTTTATGCATCGCAGCGTTCGGAGAAATCCATGGTTGAAAAGCTCGCCGGGGAGATACTTGACGCATCGAACAATACCGGCGCTGCAGTAAAGAAAAGAGAAGACGTACACCGTATGGCAGAGGCCAATAAAGCCTTCGCCCACTATCGTTGGTAAGGTGTTTATGCGGGAGCGGAGGTAGTATTGGCTAGGCAGTATTCACTCGAAAACACTCGTAACATCGGTATCATGGCCCACATCGACGCCGGGAAGACAACCACGACCGAGCGTATCCTTTACTATACCGGTGTTTCCTATAAGATTGGCGAAGTGCACGACGGTACCGCTGTCATGGACTGGATGGTGCAGGAGCAGGAGCGCGGCATCACCATCACCTCGGCGGCGACGACCTGTTTCTGGCGGGACAAGCGAATCAACATCATCGATACGCCGGGCCATGTGGACTTTACAATTGAGGTGGAGCGTTCGCTCCGCGTGCTTGACGGCGCGGTAGCGGCCTTCGACTCGGTTAGCGGCGTTGAGCCTCAGTCAGAAACGGTGTGGCGCCAAGCGGATAAATATCATGTCCCCCGTCTTGCTTTCATGAACAAGATGGACCGCATCGGCGCAGACTTCTACATGAGCGTCCAGTCGATGATCGACCGGCTCGGAGCCAACCCCGTGCCTATTCAGATCCCGGTCGGCGCAGAGGACAAGTTTCGCGGCTGCGTTGACCTGGTCAAGATGAAGTCTGTCCTGTTCGACGACGAGACCCTTGGCGCAAAATTCGCAGTGGAAGAAATCTCTGCGGATCTCTTACCCCAGGCAAAAGAGTACCGCGAGAAGATGATCGAGAAGCTCGCAGACGTCGACGACGTAATCATGGAAAAGTTCCTGAACGGAGAGCAGCCGACGGTAACCGAGATCATGGCCGCGATCCGCAAGGGCACGATCGCCATGAAAATATTCCCCGTGATATGCGGCTCGGCATTTAAAAACAAAGGGGTGCAGCTCCTGCTCGACGCGGTCGTGGACTACCTCCCGTCTCCTCTGGACATTCCGCCTGTGAAAGGCGTCCACCCGGCGAGCGGCGAGGAAGTGGTGCGCAGTGCTTCTGACAGCGAGCCCTTTGCGGGTATCGCATTCAAGATCATGACCGATCCGTTCGTGGGCCAACTCACGTTCCTCCGGGTTTATTCCGGGACGCTGAAAACCGGGTCATATGTGTACAACTCTACGAAGGGTACCAGGGAACGCGTTGGCAGGCTGCTCAAAATGCATGCGAACAAGCGCGAAGAGATCCAGGAGATATATGCCGGCGATATCTGTGCGGCCGTAGGACTCAAGAGTACACTCACGGGGCATACGCTCTGTGATGAGAACAAACCCGTCATCCTGGAAGCCATGACCTTCCCGGAGCCGGTGATCTCCGTGGCCATCGAGCCCAAGACCAAGGCAGACCAGGAAAAGCTAGGTTTCTCGCTCCAGAAACTCATGCAGGAAGACCCGTCATTCCGTGTTTTTACGGATCAGGAGACGGGGCAGGTCATTATCTCCGGCATGGGAGAGCTTCATCTGGAAATCATCGTTGACCGCCTTTTGCGCGAGTTCAAGGTTGATGCGAACGTCGGAAAGCCGCAAGTCGCGTATCGCGAAACGATCCGAAAGAAGGTCACGGCAGAGGGCAAGTATATACGCCAGACCGGCGGCCGCGGCCAGTATGGTCACGCGGTCCTCGAGCTTGAGCCTCAGGAACCGGGAAAAGGTTTTGAGTTTATCAATAAGGTAGTCGGAGGCGCGGTTCCCAAGGAGTACGTTGCGCCGATAGAGAAGGGCATCGTAGAGGCCATGGAGAATGGAGTGCTCGCCGGGTATCCGATGGTTGATATCAAGGTCACACTTATCGACGGGTCCTATCATGACGTGGATTCATCGGAAATGGCATTTAAAATAGCCGGCTCCATGGGTTTTAAAGAAGGAGCTAACAAGGCTTCGCCGACTTTGCTCGAGCCGATCATGGCAGTTGAGGTTGTCTGTGCCGAGGAGTACATGGGCGATATCATCGGCGACTTGAATTCTCGCCGCGGCCGGGTGCAGGGCATGAACATGAGGGGGGCCGGAAGGGTCATAACAGCGCAGGTTCCTCTCTCGGAAATGTTCGGTTACGCAACGGATATCAGGTCCAAGACCCAGGGCCGGGCGACGTACACTATGCAATTCGCGCACTATGAAGAAGTCCCCAAGAACATTTCGGAGCAGATCATCGCCAAGGTAAAAGGCGAGACGGTTAAGGCAAAGTAGTCATAGTTCACTACTGAATTGGTTTTTTCACTTCCCGACAGGAGGCGGACAGCATGGCAAAGGCGAAATTTGAGAGGACGAAACCTCATGTGAACGTGGGCACCATTGGCCATGTGGACCACGGCAAGACGACGTTGACGGCGGCCATCACGAAGGTGCTGGCG
>DATJZV010000114.1:0-10589 GCA_035498715.1 Nitrospirota bacterium | reverse complement strand
GTAAAAGTTCTGTTTCCGATGGCGACTTAAAAAAAAAGAGGGCCGATAAACATCATCAGCCCTCTTTTAAGAAGAGTATGTTTTCAGTCGCAGATCTTACTGCCGGAAGAGTACTCGGTCCATATCGATGTTCCGACCACCGACGCTCTGCTGGTTGTGCGAGCCTGTCAGCCTGGTCCCATCTTCGGACATGGTGAGGACATAAGTCTCTGTTTTCCAGTAACCCACGACGGACTTCATTTTCCACTTCATCTGGATCTTGAGATTCTTATCATGTAACTCAAAAATATTGATTGTTGCTACGCTGTCGGCAACGCGCTTCGGGGGGGTCAAAACCAGGTCGCCGTTCGCGTTCTTGCTTATCTCGAACGCGTGAATGGTGACATCCTCACCGCGCAGCACGTCCTTGAAGTACCAGTCACCCACAAAATTTGGCGCCTTTAGATTCCTGTCCTTAGACGGTAGGGGCATTTTTATTATCTTGAGTTGTTTCTCGGGCTCTATCTCGAGAGAAGGTTTCCCTGTTACGGCTAGTGATTTTCCCGAACCTGCGTCAACCGGCGCCGGTGCATTTTTGCCCGCTTGAAGATCCTCAACATCGACTTCCAATGCGTAAATCTTGTTTCTGACGTCGCGTGCGTTTTTTGCATCCGGGGCAGCGAGAAGGTAAAACTTCAAATTCTGTATCGCTTCACTGTAAAGGGCGGCCTTTTCCTGCACTACGCCGAGATTGTAGTAGGCGAGTGCGAGCCATGGCGCCGAGTTGGCGGCCGCCTCAAATTCGGCAATTGCCTTCCTGTATCCGGTGATCTCCGTTGCCTTCTGCGCAAAGGCAGTGCCCCGTGCCATATTCCGCTCGGCATTTTCCGGGACCGTGGGCGTGGGCTTCATGGACAGAGCAAGCTTGATGATTTTCTCACGCAGGGCGTTGTCGGCCGGGTTTCTTTTCAGGTCCTCGACATTCTGTTGCAGGGTCTCCTGCAAATCAGAGGATTTTTTCCTTGCATGTGATGCATGGCCGGTTGTGGTGAGCGAAAAAAAAAGAAGAAGAGGTATCGCGGTTCGAACTACATATTTCATTAAACTTCTCCTTGCATGGCTACAATACTGCCCGCAGCCCTCCACCCGTCGTCGGTTAAGAAGGGTGAAAGTCTAAAATTATCAGATGCTCTTGATTTAAAAAAAATGCACATGACAAAAAAATTCTGCGACTCTGAAAACAGCTAAACCGAGAAATTTTTAGGACGTATTTAGCTTTCTTTATAGTATACTTATCGCTTATTCCCGGAAAAACTTTACGAGGATGCCATGAAAATAGCGGTTTTTGATTATTGCCTGTTCCTTCCGGAAATAGAGAAGTGCCGGCCAAATCCGGCTCCGGCATTTTTGCGAGCGTACCCAAGCCTTTGATTATTAATAAAAATTAAGCAAGGTTCAACAATATTATCTGAAAGCGCTAGGCCAGTCGAGAAATGTTTTACACATTTCGCCTTGTCTTGTCTATATAATTACGTTATGATGTGTTGGATTATGAAGACCTGCCATGCCTGCGGACAAGGAATTGCGACAGAAAAAAAGGTCGGTCGCCGGGATGTATGCACCCTGTGCCGTGCGGATCTCCACTGCTGCCTGAACTGCGCATTCCACGATGTTTCCGTGTCGAAACAATGCCGTGAGCCGATGGCGGAGCTGGTAAAAGACAAAAACAGGGCAAACTTTTGCGACTACTTTGTCTTCATGGAGTCGAGGCCTTCCAGACCATCGGACGCAGAGGTCGAAAGGACCCGGAAAAAACTCGATGATCTGTTTAAAAAGTGAACCGCATCAGCTCTCCCGCTATGATCACCTTTGATAAGAAGACAATCGCAGGTCTTGCGTTATTCGGCCTGGTTGTCGCCGGCATCATATACCTCCTGTTCCCGCTCGGACTCGTTAAGTTCTTCACAGACACACAATATTTGCTTCACTTCATCAGAGAACACCGGATGTATGCTGTTTTTATTTTTATCGGGCTTCAGTTTCTGCAGGTGGTTGCGGCGCCAGTGCCCGGTGAGGTGACGGGCTTTGTTGGAGGCATCTTCTTTGGCCCGTTCTGGGGGGTCGTTTTTTCAACCATCGGACTTACCCTCGGCTCGTGGCTAGCGTTCGGTCTCGCGCGTCTTGCGGGCAGGCCGCTCGTCGAAAAGGTGGTGAGCCCCGAAACGATCAAGCGCTACGATTACGTGATGAAGCACAAAGGTTTGTTCCTTGCCTTTCTCATGTTTCTTATTCCGGGATTCCCCAAGGACTATTTGTGCTACCTGCTCGGTTTGGGACACATGGGGCAGCGCGATTTTCTGATCGTGTCGACTGCCGGCCGTCTGCTTGGCACCGTGCTTCTTACAGTCGAAGGATCGTTCTTCCGGCAAAAACGGTATGGTGCATTTTTCACAGTCATGAGCATCAGCATCGCGATCATTCTGCTCGTGATGATTTATCGCCAAACTATCGAGCGGTGGTTCCGGAGGATGCGGGCCGCGCAGCGGCTTAAATCACGCCAAGACCCGCTTCGACCGAAAAAACGGGAAGGTGATTAAACCTGCATTACGTGGTCTCTCTGCCAGTGCTAAGCAGCATTTATGCGAGAAGACCGGGGTCTCATCTTAAGAGTGAGAGCACTGTTGATAACCAATGTGACAAGAATCCTTATGCAAATGCTCATTAGACGCCTTTTCTGGCCTTATTTCGTCTGTCACGATGGATGCCGCTTATGCGGTCCTTATATCGTTTGTTGATGATCGCGCAGGCCTCTTCCGGTTCGTCCACAATGTGCATGAGGTCGATATCCTCGGGACCAATGTTTCCGGCCTCCAGCACTGTTTTTTTCATCCATTCGATCATGCCCTGCCAATAGTTCCTGCCGACGAGGACCACGGGGAAGCTCCGGATCTTTTTGGTCTGGATGAGCGTGAGCGCCTCGAACAGCTCGTCCATGGTGCCGAAGCCGCCCGGGAATATCACGTACCCGACTGCGTACTTGACGAACATGAGCTTGCGCACGAAGAAATAGCGGAACTCCAGCCTCACGTCCTGATATAGGTTCGGCGTTTGCTCCATGGGCAATTCAATGTTCAGCCCGACAGAAATGCCACTCGCGTTCTGTGCCCCCCTGTTTGCCGCCTCCATGATGCCGGGGCCCCCACCAGAAATGACGGCATAGCCGTCCTTTGCAAGGTTTTCGGCCACCTTGAGACATTTGTCGTAATAGGGTGATCCCGGTTGGAGACGAGCACTCCCGAAGATGGTCACGGCCGGGCCGATGCCGTTCAGCGCCTCGAACCCTTCTACCAGTTCTGCCATGATACGGAACACGCGCCAGGTATCCGACTTTGCTAAATCCTCCATGCTTTTTTTCTCCTTCCTTCAAAAAGCAATCCGACTATCGAACTTCAGGTTGACATGGGAAAAATCAGGGAATCGAGTGGTATGGTAATTGTCTTGATCGATTTGTAAAAACAAATCGTGCGTTTCTTTGTTGGCGACCGTGTCTACGCAGTCCCATGTGTTTTCATTCTTGCCGTTCAGCGTATTCCTCACGATATATCTGCACAAAAGCGGTGAGCAGGGTTACGACGAGGGGTCCGAAGAGAATGCCCAAAAAGCCGTATACCTGCAACCCGCCGAGGATCCCGATAAACAGAAGAAAAGTGGGGAGCTTTGCTCTTCTCCCGATCAGGATGGGCTTTAAGAAATTATCGGGAAGGCTCACCAGAAGGGCTCCCCAAATCGCAAGGAAGACACCCTGAAGTGTTGAGCCGGATAAGTAGAGATAGAGTGCTCCCGGCACCCACACCAGCATTGCGCCTCCAACAGGAAGGAGCGCAAGAATGGCAGCGAGAAATCCCCAAAAAACGGAAAAGGGCACGCCGAACAGAGCGAACCCGAGTCCCGTCATCACTCCCTGGAGAAGGGCGACAAGGAAAACACCGTTAATAACGGCAGAAAAGGTATCTCGAAATTTCCGGGCAATGGATTGCTGCTGATCGGGAGTGAACGGTAACACATCCATGACTGCTGAATAGTACGATTCGCCGTCTCGTAAAATAAAAAAGAGAAAAATGAGCATAATGAGGAGATTGATGATGAGAAGAAGCGTATTCTTCAGAACACTGCCGATCTGTGATGCAAGGCCTGATGAAAATTGGCTCAAACCCTTGATGAGGACCCCTTTTACATCAATTTCCGCCAGGAAGGGAAGGTTTAACAGCCGGTCAAGCATCGGCGTTGCGAACCTGCTCCATGCTTCCGCAAGCTTGCCAGCTTGAATGAATTCTGATGTCCACTGGTATAGATTAACAGCCTGCGCTGTGAGAACAGCAAGGAGGAATAAGGCGGGACCTATCACTATGAGTAAGGTGCTGAAAGTCAAAATGCCTGCAGACAATCCCTCCCTGCCGTTGGTTATCCGCAACAGGCGTGTGTGCACGGGGGAAAGGGCAAGTGCGAGAATTGCTGCCCAGAGCAGGGCCGAGGAAAAGGGCGCCACAAGTCGCGCCATCTGGTACAGGAGAAAAATGAAGACCGCAAAGAAGACAGCCGCAAAAATGTGGGAGCGAGTAAGAAACGATGCGGGCTGATTGGTCACGATGATCCCTCCCTGCCTCTTTCCTTGTATTTCGCCATACCAGCAGCTAGCTTGACCGCCTCAAGGAGGCTCGATGGATCTGCGCATCCCTTGCCTGCGATATCGTACGCAGTCCCGTGGTCTACAGAGGTGCGGATGATCGGAAGACCGACGGTGACATTCACGGCATTGCCGAAAGCCAGCATTTTGAGCGGAGCGAGGCCCTGGTCGTGGTACATTGCCACGACGACGTCGTAATAGTTGTTCCGTGCCTTGTAGAACAGGGTGTCGGCCGGGATGGGATCGCTCGCATGAATACCCTCCTCCCGCGCCATGATCACAGCTGGCAGGATCTCATCCCACTCCTCGTTACCGAAAAGTCCGCCCTCACCTGCGTGAGGGTTCAGGGCTGCAACGCCGATGCGGGGCATTTCAATGCCGAAGTATTCCATTGCCTTGTTCGCGAGCCGCAGAGATTTCAGAACTGTTCCCCTGGTGATCGCGCGAGCCACGTCTCTCAGTGCAAGGTGAATGGTCGCCAAGATGATCCGCAGACCGCCGCCCACAAACATCATGCCGTAGTCCTTGGAACCCGTTATATCAGCAAGAAGTTCCGTATGGCCGCTGTACTTAAATCCCGCCGCATTCATCATTTCTTTGTTGATCGGCGCGGTTACGATTGCTTCAGCGCCGTGGCTCATAGTTAGTGCCGCGGCCTTCTTGACATATTCCACTGTCGCCTTGCCCGACGAAACGCTCGGACGGCCCCACGAGTGCTTGGAGATATCCACGTTGTGCAGGTCAAGCACGTCTATCTTGCCTCTGCCAGGGTCGGCTTCCGTGAGAGAAGCAATGGTGCGGACGGTGACCGAGAGCCGCATGTCCTCTATCAGTTTTTTCATGACACCCGCATCGCCTACAACAACCGGTCTGCAAAGCGGGAATATTTCACCGCTGTCGATGACCTTAGCGATGATCTCGGGCCCGATTCCCGCGGGGTCGCCCATGGTTATGATGAGAGGTTTCTTTTTCATGCGTCGTCTTTCCGCGCAGAGCTCTTTTCGCTTATCACGCGATATGGATGGACCACAGCAGATTTTTGCTTTGCTGCAGGTATCGCGAGGACCTCAAGTTGTACGCTTCGGGTGGAAAAGACCAGTACAATGCCGTCCCCTGGTTTCACCTCTTTTGCGGGTCGGGCCACACGTCCGTTCACGAGGACCCTACCCGTATCACACAGTTCCTGTGCCACGGTCCTGCGTTTAATAAGGCCGCTTTTTTTCAGGAACAGGTCGAGACGCACATTTCAAGTATATCAAAAAAAGAGAGATGACAACATTAATTGTCAGGACCGAACTGATTCACGCTAAAATATTACCTAGTCATTTTTGAAATGCATTGCTGAATCATTCATCATACACGTTTCTCGGGCATTGTCCCCAAAAGGAGGGTGAGTTCTGATGGGGATAACAGCCAAATGGAAATATCTGGCAGAAATGGTTCAACCATATCGTGCAGCCTCCTATACGATATAAACCGCAATCCAGAACGAATGCTATCCAGCCTGCGGCCATAACCGGAAGCACGCTCTCCGGTCCACTGAGTCGCTGTGAGCACTTTCCCTACTCAGATAAACCCGCGTACCTTTGCGATGAAGTATACTGGCCAATTTTTACGCAGAACAAGCCTGGCCGGGTGCACACCTGCTCCTGGAACGGGCGATGTCGGGTTTGCAGCATCAAGCGGCGAATGGCCTGTCTACTCCGGCCAGCTTTGGATTGAACCAGAGCCAGAGCCGCTCGCTCGTTAAAGACGGATCAATGGCGGCAGAGGTTCGCGATATAGCTTCTATCACAAAAGAGGCCGTCAAGGCAGCGCACGCTGCCGGTGTTTTTATTGCCGTCAGAACCCCCGAGCTTCAGCTATGGGGTGGGTCAGTGCGTTTCGCACGGCGGGACCTTCTCTTTGAGATTCGCAAGTTTCGCGGGTGTTAGTTCGGTCTTTATTGCGTAGTTAGATTTGGCGTGGGAATCCTTCTTTTTCATGAGGAGCCATTCTTTGCCTGTACTTTTCGGGAGTCCTTTCATAAGAGCCAAGGCGAATGCCCCTTTCAGCTTCTTCCCGTTCAGTTCGAAACTAAGCTTTCCTTGCATGAGCGCCGCTTGGGGGTCGTCCGTGTCGAGCGGAATGAACTCCCCCATATCCCAAACGACCACCGGTCCGGCACCATACATGCCCTTGGGGATGATCCCTTCAAAATCTAAATATTCGAGCACATGATCAGGTACCATGACCGCAAGCCGCTTATCCGCGGGGTTCATGGAGGGTCCTTTGGGTATAGCCCAGGACTTGAGCACACCACCTATCTCCAGCCGGAAATCGTAATGAAGCCTGGCAGCCTTATGTTCATGCACAACAAATCTTAGCATCTCAGAAGCCATGATGCGTTTCCTTTTCGCATGATCGATGCGATAACAATATGATACATTAAAAACAAAAGCTGCACAAGCGGATCTGGGTAAGTGGAGTGAGTTTCTTTCTGATTTCCTAAAGGAGGGGGATCGCTTCTCGTATTTTATCGCGTGAATGAATGTTTTACAGCCGACTGAATTTATAGCAAAACCGCTTGACAAACCTTGTACTCCACGTATAAAATCAAACTTCGTATCTCCATACCCTGATGCACGAACGCACTATGCGAGGGAATCTTTATCCATGATCAAGCTTTACAACACACTTACCGGGAAAAAGGAGGAGTTTGTCCCGATCCGACCGGGCAAGGTGGGCTTTTATGCCTGCGGCATCACGGTCTATGATTACTCCCACCTCGGCCATGCACGAGGCGCCGTGACCTTTGACGTGATACGGCGATATTTCATCCGTAAAGGGTTTGACGTAACGTTTGTGAGAAATTTTACGGACGTTGACGACAAAATCATCAATCGCGCCAAGGAAATGGGCACCACGGCCGAAGAAGTTGCTCGCACATTCATTCACGCATTCCACGAGGACATGCACCGGCTGGGCGTGGGCAAAGCCGATATGGAGCCCAAGGCCACAGAGCATATTAAGGAGATGATACAGATCATCAAGGGGCTCGTGGACAAGGGGCATGCCTATGTTGTGGACGGAAACGTATTCTTCCGCGTCTCGAGCTTCGCTGGATACGGCATGCTCTCAAAGAGGAATCTTGAGGACATGAAGGCCGGGGCGCGGGTGGAAGTGGACGAGCGCAAGACGGACCCGCTGGATTTCGCGCTCTGGAAGGCTTCGAAGCCCGGCGAACCCACATGGGAAAGTCCGTGGGGCCCCGGCAGGCCGGGCTGGCATATCGAGTGTTCGGCGATGGGATTCAAGCATCTGGGCGAGAGCTTCGACATCCACGCCGGTGGTAAGGACCTTATCTTTCCACACCACGAGAACGAGATAGCTCAGAGCGAGGCGTACTCCGGCAAGAAGTTTGTGAACTACTGGATCCATAATGGTTTTGTGAATATCAATCAGGAAAAGATGTCGAAGTCGCTCGGCAATTTCTTCACGATTCGCGAAATCCTGGACCAGTTCGATCCTGAGGTCGTGCGGCTTTTTTTGCTCTCTACGCACTACCGCAGCCCCATCGATTTCTCGGATGCTAACCTGAGAGACGCGCGTGCCGGTCTCGACCGCTTTTACACCATGAAAGAAGGCATCGTGAAATTTCTCGCCGGAAAGAAGCCGTCTGCGGTAAAACCTGAGGAGGTCATCGAGGTTGCCGACCGCCCGCTCTACGAAAAGATTTTAAACCTGCCCAAAGGCTTCGAAGAGGGCATGGACGATGATTTCAACACGGCGTTCGCGATCGGCCTTATCTACGACCTTGTGCGCGATATTAACAAATACCTCGCTGAAGTGGGGGAGAAGCGTGGGGATGCGGCTTACATCATCCTCCATGCAGCCGCATCGGCATTCGATGACGTCGGCCAAACGCTCGGTCTGTTCCTCCGCGGACCTGATGAATGGTTCAAGGAAGGGCGGCTGGCAGAAGGCAAGGTGACCATTCCCGTGGAAAAGATCGAAGAGCTCATTCACATGAGGAATGAAGCGAGGGCACGCAAGGACTGGAACGAGGCAGACCGCATACGGAAGCACCTTGATGATGCCGGTGTGACGCTCTTCGACCGGGCGGACGGGACAGTCTGGAAACCGAAATGATATCGCTTCTTACCTGTGAGAAGGCCATTTTGAATAATCTTTAGATACGAATATTCGCACACAGCAACGCTGATCAAATAAACATGCTTTCTCTTGACAGCTTGTTTTCTGTCATTTCCTTGGTTGATCCTTCTGCGTTCATCCGTAATCATCTGTGTCCACCGTTATTGGATACTTGACCAATCGTGCAATTGGCTGTAAGAGTCGGCGGCAGGAATGAAGAGAAATAAGATATTCGGTATCAACCCCGTGACAGAGGCGCTCAAGGCAGGCAGACCGATCCAGAGGCTCCTGATTGCCGAGCAACGGAAATCGGATCGCGATATCCTCGAAATTATCCGACTTGCCAAGGGTAGGGGGACCGAGGTCAGGATCGCGGCCCGCGATGCGTTGAAGCGGGAGGCACCGAACGCTCTTCACCAGGGCGTAATCGCAATCACGGCGGCCCAGCAGTATGCAGCTATCGATGACATTCTGCAACTTCCCGCGCAAAAAGGACAGGACCCTCTCTATCTTGTGCTCGATGGAGTGGAAGACCCGCGAAACCTCGGTGCCATTCTGAGGACCGCCGAGGCCACGGGCGTTCACGGCGTGATCATTCCTGAGAGAAGAGCGGTGGGACTTACGGAAACCGTTGCCAAGGCTGCAGCTGGCGCTCTGGAGTATGTGCCTGTGGTCAAGGTCGTGAATATCGTCAATGCATTGGAAGATCTTAAAAAAGCGGGGGTATGGGTAGCTGGTGCCGAGGCTGGTGGTGATGCGGTTTACTGGGATGCGGATTTTGACAGGCCCATGGCGCTGGTGCTCGGAGGAGAGGATAGAGGTGTCCGCAGATTGGTGCGGGAACGATGCGATTATCTTCTGTCCCTTCCGCTTATGGGGAACATTACCTCGCTGAATGTGTCCGTGGCCGCAGGGGTTCTGCTCTATGAGGTATTGAGACAGAGAAGGAGAAAACCTCATCTATAGGCGGTTGCACAAAGTTGCCATTTTTTATAAATCCCAGACCCAGCAATCTTTTTCCTTGACAAAATAATCTACAATATTTTATAATTACAATTCTTTGGCGGGATTACGGCGTCCATTATAGTCGTTCATACATTTATTGTTTTATTAAACATGTGGTTGCAAGGGCGTGCTGTGTCCAGAGGGTTTCGCCACCGTAACTCAGCTGGTAGAGTAGCTGATTTGTAATCAGCCTGTCGGGGGTTCGAGTCCCTTCGGTGGCTCCATTAGTCATCATAAACTATCATAATAACGTTGTCGTAATCCAAAGAGCATTTGAGCACAACCGCGGCTGATTGCACATTCACCAGGATTCTTTAAGCGTTGCGGTTCACCGTATTAAGTCTGGGGAGGTGCCCGAGCGGCTAAAGGGAACAGACTGTAAATCTGTCGGCGTCAGCCTACGGAGGTTCGAAACCTCCCCTCCCCACCAGTTTATGAATACAGATTTGAAATTTGTCATCAGAAATAAAATGCGGGAATAGCTCAGCTGGCTAGAGCGCCAGCCTTCCAAGCTGGGGGTCGCGGGTTCGAATCCCGTTTCCCGCTCCATTGTTCGAAACCGCCCATGTAGCTCAGTTGGTAGAGCACATCCTTGGTAAGGATGAGGTCAGCGGTTCAATCCCGCTCATGGGCTCCAGTAACTAACTTTTTCACTTCCCGACAGGAGGCGGACAGCATGGCAAAGGCGAAATTTGAGAGGACGAAACCTCATGTGAACGTGGGCACCATTGGCCATGTGGACCACGGCAAGACGACGTTGACGGCGGCCATCACGAAGGTGCTGGCG
>DATJZV010000113.1:0-20330 GCA_035498715.1 Nitrospirota bacterium | reverse complement strand
GACATCGAGCACCGTCGCGTTGACCGTAGGTCAGGCTGGGACATCAACGACTCTCGCAGCCAACCCCAATCCGTCAACCTACGGGAATTCGGTCACCTTCACGGCCAATGTCATAAGCAGCACGACCGGCACGCCGACCGGTACGGTGACCTTCAAGGATGGCACAACGACCCTTGGCCCTGGCACCTTGTCCGGCGGCACAGCGATCTATGCCACATCTACCCTTGGCGGGGGTACGCACTCCTCGATAACGGCGGTCTACAGTGGTGACACTAACTTCTTGACATCAACGTCACCTGCCATTCCACAAACCGTGAACCCAGTTCCAACAACGACATTGATCAGCGCGCCTACGGTAACGTACAATGCAAACGGCAGCGTGACTGTGACCGTCAGCTCAGTGGTGAGTACGCCTACAGGCAGCGTATCCTTGAGCGTGGACGGCGGAGCGGCAACGACGCTGGCGCTGAGCAACGGTTCAGCGTCCTTCACGATCACCAGCCCTAATGTGGGCATCCATACACTAAACGCATCGTACGCGGGACAAGCGAACTTCGGAACAAGTTCGAATACCATCAGCACCTTGACGGTAAACCCGGCACCGACAACGACGACAATCAACGCGCCTGGGGTTCCATTTGGCTCAAATGGCACCGTGACCGTAACCGTGAGTTCAGGGCTCCTCATCCCGACGGGCAACGTGTCGTTGACTGTGGATGGCGGCACGCCGACGCTTGGAACATTAACAGGAAACGGAACCGCCGGAACCGCAACATTCATAATTACCAACCCGGCCAACCTGACTCTTGGTACCCATAGCTTATCTGCATCGTATTTAGCGCAGGACAACTTCGCGGCAAGCTCAGCTGTAGGCCAGTTGAGCATAGGTGGGGCAGTGACAACAACGACGATCACACCTCCTGCCACCATTACGTATGGCGCAAACGGCAGCGTGACAGTGACCGTCAGCTCAGGCGTGGGGACGCCGACGGGCAGCGTGTCATTGAGTGTGGACGGGACCCCTTTAACGCCACAAGGACTTGTTAGCGGGTCTGCAACCTTCTCGATCAGCCACCCGAGTGCTGGCGGCAGTCCTCATGTCTTAAGCGCATCGTATTCGGCGCAGGGCAACTTCGCGGCCAGTTCGACTACTGGAACACTGATCGTGAACAAGGCAGTGCTCACGGTGGCGGCGAATAATTCGAGCAAATTCTACAACACTGATAATCCGACGTTCACAGCCAGTTACAGCGGGCTTGTGAACGGCGACACACCAGCAGTCCTAAGCGGCGCTCCGTCACTGACGACCACGGCAACTACGTCGAGTGTGGTGGGCACCTATCCCATAACAGCGGCTGCAGGCAGTCTTTCGGCATCGAACTATAGCATCAGCAATTTTGTGAACGGCACGCTCACAGTGACCCCGGCGTTGACAACGACAAGCGTCACATCATCTGCCGACCCATCGTACGGCACTTCAGTGACCTTCACGGCCGCAGTCACAAGCAGCGCAGGCATGCCGACCGGTATGGTGACCTTCATGGACGGCGCAACGGCCCTTGGCACCGGGACATTGTCAGGCGGCACGACCCATATCACTTCAACGCTAAGCCTGGGGTCACACGCTATCACTGCGACCTACGGTGGCGATTCCAACTTCGCAGCATCAACAACGTTGTCAGGCATCAATCAAGAGGTCATGGCCGACGGCAAGATCGATGGCGGCACGGGTGCTGTGGTAGATGCTGATACACTCATGGCCCTCCAGATCTCAGCCGGGATTGTCCCACAGACCGCATCCAAACTTGTCCATGGCGATACGGCCCCGTTGGTAAATGGTATTCCCAATCCCGACGGTAAAATCGACGTCGATGATGTGGTAGCTATTGCGAGGAAGGCATGGAATCTGCCGAGCTGGTAATGATGATAAGGTTCATAGGATGGTCTGGCTCAGAGCAGATGTGTCCTGCGATCCTGCCAGAAGCTCGCTTTTTCTGAACTTCGTTAATGGTTACAAAAGTGAGAATTTAAACTTAGGAGGATTACATACATGAAAAAGATATCACTATCGAGCTTGCTGATATTCGCTCTTGCACTGACGACTCTTTCAGCTTGCGGTGGTGGCGGGGGGGGCGGCAGCACGCCGCCACAGTCCGCTACAGCGGTCCTTACGCTTTCGACCGCGGTTACCGGTACAATCCCCGCTCCTGCCGTCATTGCCGGATATGACGTCACGATTGCGCTCCCCGCGGGTGTCACGGTCAAGAGCACAACGCCGTCACAGACCGACGCGGGCGTCGTGGTTGGATCAGCTACTGGTGCCGCGGCGGGAACCTATAATGCGGCTTCCTTCAATTCAGCTACAGGAAAGGTGCACATAGTGCTTGTAAGCCCGAAGGGAAACGGATTCAGTGGTGCTGGAGAATTCTGTAAAGTGAACTGTATCATTGCTGCAGGACATCATCCAACGGCAGCCGATTTCCAGCTTACTTTTAAAGCCAGCGGTATCGATAATCCTAATGCAGCAAAGCCGTCTACTGTAGACCTAACCAATCAATTATCCATGATACCTGCAGTGGTCATTAATTAAGAAGGCCTTATCATGAAGTTAGGGGCGATCTAAGCAAGAAAGTTACATAGGAATTAGGCAGGATCCGCCCGTTGTGCTTTTCGATGGCAAATCCCAGTAAAGGTGGTCTTCGTGTCAATTCAGGAGAATAATACGTCTTCCAACGTTGCAAACACGGGAGCGCTGCTGGTATCCTTGGATAAAGACATGGATAGGGAAAAGATTTGTGAAATTTATACATACCTACTAGTTGGTCCGGTGTCGAAAAGATGTGTATTAAGTATGCCTTACCGTCTCTCGGGTTGCAATCGTGATGGTATATTCCATCACCATCGCGCAAAGGACAGTGTAACCTTAGTAGTCCAGAATATGGAAAAAACAACCTCCTTTTGTTTATCCGGATTATTTGTCGATTATTGACCAACAGATTAATTACTATTGTGGAGGGTGTACACTACTATGTGCGGTATCGTTGGATATGTCGGGAAAAACGGATCCCTTCAGACGCTTGTGGACGGGCTGAAGAGGCTTGAATATCGGGGGTATGACTCCGCGGGGGTGGCATTCCAGAACGGCCGTGGTTTAGAAATATATAAAACCAAGGGCAAGCTCAAGGATCTTGAAAGTATCCTCCCCGAACCGGCGCCTATGATAGGGATCGGCCTCGGGCACACGCGATGGGCAACGCACGGTGCCCCGACTTCCGTGAACGCCCATCCGCACCGTGTCGAAGGCATTGCCGTGGTCCACAACGGGATTATCGAGAATTATCGAGAGCTGAGATCGAACATGGAAAGGGAGGGCCACCGCTTTCTCTCCGAAACCGATACCGAGGTTGTGCCACAGCTGATATCAAAGTATCTTAGACAGGGTCTTGCCACCCCCGACGCCATCCGTGCTGCCATTTCACAGTTACGAGGGACCTATGCCCTGGGGATCATAAGCGAAAGCTGCCCGGGCATGCTTTTTGCCATCAGGAAAGGAAGCCCGCTCGTTCTTGGAATTGGCAGTGGTGCATTTTACTTCGCCTCGGATATTCCCGCAATCCTTCCCTACACGCGGAAGTTCATATTCATGGAAGACGGTCAGATGTGTACTCTCACGAAGGACGTTATTGACCTGCGCCATGTTGAATCAAATGCGGTTGTATCATACAAGGACAAAGTGGTCGAGATCGGATGGACTCCTGCCATGGCTGAGAAATGTGGTCATGATCACTTTATGCATAAGGAGATTTACGAGCAGCCAGCAGCTATCAGGGATACCATTGGCGAGCGGATCGCTGATCCATTGAATTTCATTATGGATCTTGGTATTTACACGCAAAGGAAGGCAGACGTGCGGAAACTGCACATCGTTTCGTGCGGCACGTCTTACCATGCAGCACTGATAGGCAAGTACATGATCGAGAGCATTGCTAGGGTCCCCGTGAGCGTTGAGATCGCTTCGGAGTTCCGCTATCGGAACCCGATCATTGAGCACGGCACGCTCTTTGTCGCCATTACGCAGTCAGGTGAAACGGCCGACACCCTTGCGGCTCAACGCGAAGCAAAGCGAATGGGCGCTCGGACCCTCACCATCTGCAACGTCGTGGGAAGCACGTCAACGAGGGAGGCTGATTCGGTCTTGTACACCCGATCCGGCCCGGAGATAGGCGTAGCATCCACCAAAACCTTTACATCGCAGCTGGCAGCGCTGTGCCTCCTTGCCATCGGCATGGGGTTCGGACGACGCTGTCTGACCCAGGAAGATATGGATGCCATGAAATCGCAACTTTCCGAGATCCCTGGCCTGATAGAAATGACCTTGAAGAAGGATTCCGAGATCAAAGCGCTTGCCGCGATGGTCATACATGCGAAGGATTTTCTCTATCTCGCTCGCGGGATCAACTATCCTATCGCCCTCGAAGGTGCCTTAAAGCTAAAGGAGATATCATACATTCACGCAGAAGGGTATCCGGCCGGGGAAATGAAACATGGTCCGATCGCCCTTATCGATAAGGGGCTGCCGGTCGTTGTCATGGCCCCTTCGAATGACCTGTTTGAAAAGGTCTTCTCTAATATCGAAGAGGTTAAGGCTCGTGGCGGACGGGTAATAGCGATAACCGATACACCCGAAGCACTGAAAGGCAAGGCGGATGACATCATCGAAGTTCCGCGAACACATCCGCTTTTAACACCTTTTGTTAACGTCATTCCCCTCCAGCTCCTCGCGTACCACGTCGGCGTCCAGAGGAATTGTGATGTCGACCAGCCGAGAAATCTTGCGAAAAGCGTGACCGTCGAGTAACCGGCAGGATGTGGCCCCAGCAGTGCATGCTGCGGGAATGCCATAAACAGTCTTGCTGCTTCTTCAATGACGATCTCTCCGTGCAGCCGCTTCTGATCATTCCGTCTGTAATAGTTCGGGATTGGTATGGGGTATGAATACAGCGCCCAGATACTCCTTCATGAACTCGGGATCATCGTGCATATGCTTATAGGTGATCCTGGCCGCGATCTCGTTCACCGTGCTCACGAGGCTGCCGTTCATGAGCAGCATTCGCGCGCCTTCCAGCGACGAGTTGCCGAGGGGCTTTACGATCTCCGGGGACCATGCCGGGAGCATGCCTATGCCGACCGCCTTCACAGCATCGATACCTGTACCGAGCGCGCCGGATACATACACTCTCTCGATGTCCTTGAACGAGATGCCGACGGACCGCGTCAGCACAAGAAGCAGGGTGAACATGGCGGCCTTGGATTTCATGAAGGTGTGGATCTCGCTCTGCCTGATATAGAGAAAGTCCTCGCACGTGCAGGCAATGGCGAATGCCGGTTCTCCCTCCACACTCGACACCTGCTTTTTGGCGGGATTCAGCGTGCCGCTCTTGTCGATGATCCCCGCGTTGTAGAGCTCATACAGGAGGCTTACCATGCCGGAGCCACAGATCCCCTCGGGCACGGCATTATCAAAGGTCTTGCACTCGATGCTGTCACCGCGGATCTCTAAATCGTAGATGATCCCCTTCTGCGCCCGTTTCCCGATCCGCGATATCCCCTCTTCGAGTGCCGGTCCGGCCGCACCGGCGCCCACGATCATCCATTCCCTGTTCCCAATCACGATCTCGGCATTCGTACCGACATCGATCAGGATTGAAAGCTTGTCGGACTGAAACATACCCGAGGCGAGGATCCCTGCCGTGATATCGCCGCCCACATAGCTGCCCGCGTTCGGGAACACGTACAGGATCGCTTCCGGATTGATGGCGAGGGACAGCTCCGAGGCCCGGAGAAAGCCAGGCGTCCGGACAACCGGAACACAGGGGTCCACGGGAATCGTGCTGATATCGAGGCCGAGAAAGAAGTGGCTCATGACCGTGTTTCCCGCTACAGTCATGGCGTGGATTTCATTTGCATCTATCCCGGCCGAGCTGCAGATCTCCGAGACGAGGTCGTTGATACCGTCCATGAGTGCACGATAGACCTCGTCTGCATGGCCGGATATGGCGTGCTGCATACGGGTGATGATGTCGCTTCCGTATGCTATCTGGGGGTTCTCAAGGCTCTTCATAAGCACGTTTTTTTTCGCCGTATTATCATAGAGCTGGGCGACAAGGTTCGTCGTACCGAGGTCAAGGGCAATGGAACAGGACCGCTTACTGCCGATATCGATAAGCCTGTACCCGTTCTCGGTCCGTCCGATGATGCAGGGCAGGGTCCTGTTCTCAGTGAGGAGAGAAGATCTCTTTCTCAGAACCCCGAGAGGAATGGTGAGTGGAGCAAGCCCCAGCGCATCTCTGATGCGCTGGTCATGGGCGCGCCGGTCATTGTCGGACGGGAGCGGCAGGGTTATGGTCTTCTGAAAAATTAGAGAGGTCATTGGTTCCCCATCATTCTCGCATGAATTAGGAAGCGCTCTATGCATATCACAGCCAGGATAATGATGTCAATGGAATGTTGCCTGCTGTGGGTCAAATACGGCACTCAGGAAAGACCGGTCACGTTACAGGGATTTTTTTCGGTATTGGTGCGAAGGCAGGTGCTTCAATGGTCACCGGGGTTCATGCTCCTGGTGCGGTTAAAGGAGTTCATGCTTGAGGTGGAGGCCATGCCTTATTTCGTCACAACCACGATCCCTGATTCGGTCACAATGCATCCCCGCAGCCGGTCATTTTCATGGTCGAAGCCGATCTCCATTCCTTCCGGAATCGTGATATTTTCATCAATGATTGCTTTCTTGAGCTTTGCCCCCCGTCCGACCCGCACATTCTCAAACAGGATCGAGTCCTCAACCAGGGCATAGCTATTGACCTTACAGGAAGGCCCCAGGATCGACCGGCGCACTGTTGCTCCGCTCGTGATGCACCCCGCACAGACGAGCGAGTCGAGGTTCTGCCCGCGACGGCCTTCGGCGTCAAAAACCGTCTTTGCCGGCGGGAGGTTCCCCTGATTGGTCAGGATAGGCCAGCTGTAGTTGTACAAGTTTAACTGGGGGCTCACGCTGATGAGGTCCATGTTCGCTTCGTAGTAAGAATCAATGGTCCCGACGTCCTTCCAGTAACCCCTTTCGTTGGGCTCCATTCCGGGGATATAGTTGTCAAAGAAACTGTAGGCAAATACTCGCTTTCCCTCTGCAAGCATCATCGGGATGACATGCATCCCGAAATCGAGGTCGTCGTATTTTCGCTTGCCTTGCTTGAGGACATCAATAAGCTTTTCCGTGGAAAATACGTAGTTCCCCATCGATGCAAAACAGGTCCCCCGCCCCGGGACCTGCGGCGGCTGTTTCGGCTTTTCCTGGAACGAGGTGACCCGCAGATCCTCGTCCACATGCAGGACGCCGAACCGCTTCGCCTCCGCGGGTGAGACCTCGAGCGCCGCAATGGTGATATCGGCCTTGTCCATGCGGTGGTACGCCACCATCTGCGAGATGTCCATCTTGTAGATATGATCGCCGCCGAAGATAACCACATATTCGGCGCCCGACGACTCGATGAAACGCAGGTTCTGATAGATGGCATCGGCAGTGCCCTTGTACCACTGCTCACCGATATTGGTCGTTTCCGGAGATATGGCGTCGTAAAATTCGCCGAGCCCGACCCACTTCCCCCACGATTCCTTGATGTGTTTGTTGAGCGAATAAGCCTGGTATTGGGTAAGGATGTAAACCTTCCTGATGCCGGAGTTTAACATGTTGCTCAGCACGAAATCGATGATCTTGTATTTTCCGCCGAAGGGAACAGCGGGTTTCGGCCTCCCGATGGTGATCGGGCTGAGCCGTTCTCCCTTGCCACCGGCCATGACCATTGCTATGGTATTCCGTGATATATTTCCACTCGCGTGCATGCGGTCCCTCCAGCTGTTCGTTCATCGATAAAGAATACCGACCTGATGATGCGCTGTTCTTATGAAAATCATAGTATAGAACAGGGCAAAATACAAGGGTACCGTGCGGAAATTAGCATGCGAGGGGGTGGAATACGAAAAATAAAACCGCCCTTCTCCAAATCCGGTGAAGGGCGGTCGCTTGTTCGGTGATGAGACACACCGGAGGCAATGCGTCCTCGTATGTTGCTTAGCTCATATCTTCCACTGCAGCTCCCAGCGGACAAACATGGCGTTATCTCTATTCGTGGACACGTAGTAATTGCCAGGCACAAAGTCCTCAAGGAGAAAATAACCGTCAACAGCTTTGGAGAACTTATGGCTTAGCTTTGCCTGGATGAGGCTCCCCCGGTCTTTGCCATCCGCAGAGTAAATGGGCGGCGCTGTTGATACATGGGAGTTTTCATTGGCGCGCAGATAATTATAGGAAAGATCAAGCCCTGTTGCAGGATCCAGCGTAAGCTTGAAGCTTGCCCTGTAAAGTTGAAGGTTTGTCCAGTAGCCGACGATCCCCGTCTCCGTTCCATAAGAAAGGACGTAAAGCTCGCTCATCCAAGGCCAGCGCGAGAACAGGGGGTCCCATGCCTCAACCTTGTTGGTAGTTTTAGGATCATCACCCGACAGGTAAGCCCCTCCGAGCTCGAAATACGGCTTCAGGGTGACCTCCTCATACTTCCGCGAGATGTATGCATAACCGCCGTCACCGGTGCGGTCATCTCCGTTTTCATAGCTTCCGAACTGATGGGCAAATTCGCCCCGCAGATTCCATCCCGTGCCGAAGCCATACACAGCCCGTGCGCCGACGGTGTTCAGCTCCAGAGCTCCCCGTCCGCCATAAGGCAACGGAGTAGTCTGCTCCCTCTTATATATATAGTAAGGCTCTAAATTCAGGGCTTCTCCAATTTTTGTCCTACCGTATACTACTGCACCCTGCTCATCGGTCGTATTCAACTGTCTTTTTGGCTCAGAATAGAGCGATGGGAGCGCACGGTCGCTATATTGATCAGTGATCCAGATGAGATCAACACTGGTCCTATCGCCGAACTTCACGACACCTTTAGCAGCATCGAAATAATAGGTCCTCGAACCGTCCACAGGGGTACCATCCATGATGACGAAACCCTCCCCGTAGGTCATGAGGTCCTGTCTGCCTACAGTCAGGTCAACCGGAGAACCAGCGATATTATTGGCGCTGGCGTACAGGTTGTCAAAGACAACTTCATCCTTATTCATACCCGCAGGACGGCTCGCCTGGCTGCTCGTCTCCATAAAATATCGCGCTTCATTCGTAAGCTTGGTGTAAAAGACGTATTGCTTGTCAACGACTGCTTTAAACCACGGAGACGTTTTCAAACGGAAATAATTGTCGTCGGGTCTTGTAAATACCGGTGAATTAGAAGTCACGTCAATAATATTCATGTCGAACAGATTATCCCATGTTTCCTGCCGTAACCGGAAATTGATACCGTAGGATGTTTCGACCTCTGCATAGGCTGATACAGCGATTAGCAGACAGAGCACTAAAGCCAGTGAAGCCTTCATTAATCCCTTTTTCTTCATAGATTCCCCCCTCCCTTTAGCGTAGATGCAGATCGTTTCTCGAATGAGAACGTTTTTATGAGATAAACATTAATCAATGATGTTACTAAAGAACACATTGACATATAAAACTGCAACATTGTAGCAAAAGAGAAAATGAAAATTCAAACCTTATTTATATAAATTTATTAATAATGTTATTAAATTTGCTAATCTTTTCTCTGCCAAATTTGCTGCTTTTTTAAACAGCTTTACCTTGACAAAGAGACGGAAATCGACATATTATTATGCATTTCCCCTGAGTAGAAAGCAAAGTGCATAAGCGCAAGCCCTTTCATATGAATGAGGAAAGGAGAAACTCTTGAAGGTCGAGCAGATCTCTATATTCGTCGAAAACAAATCGGGACGACTTGCCGAAGTGACCAATATCCTCGCTAAAAACGGGATCAACATCAGGGCGCTCTCTCTGGCCGATACGGCGGATTTCGGTATCCTGCGGCTCATCGTCAATAATATTGAAAAAACGAAAAAACTTCTGAAGGACAACGGCTTTACCGTGGGTCAGAATGAGGTCGTTGCCGTGGAAGTTCCCGACCGACCCGGTGGTCTTGCGGGGATCCTGAGCGCGCTCCAGGGAAAAGATATCAACGTGGAATACATGTATGCTTTTGTCCAAAAGAGCGACGGAAACGCCATCCTCATCTTCAGGTTCGACGAGATAGAGAACGCCATCGACACCCTTCGGAAAGCAGGCGTCAGGATCTTGAGCGACGAGGAGATACGGCGATTATAATTCCGTGCCCCGGCGCACATTGTGCATATACCATCCTGAGGGAGGAACGTTGAAATGAGAATTGTGAGATTGCTAACAGTCGCAGTATGCATCATGGCCGTTTTTACCGCGCCTGTCCTGGCGGGGAACACGATCAAGGTCGGCGCCATTCTGGCGGTAACCGGCCCCGCCTCGTTCCTGGGCGCGCCCGAGGCAAAGACCCTCGAGATGCTCGTCGAAGACATAAATGCAAAAGGCGGTGTCAACGGTAATCAGATTGAATTGATCATAAAGGACTCGGGCGGCAGCCCGGAAAAAGCGGTCTCCTTTGCCAAGCAGCTGATCGAAGAAGAGAAGGTATTTGCCATCATCGGTCCATCCACGAGCGGCGAGTCCATGGCGATCAAGAACATAGCGGAAGATGGTAAAACCATCCTTATGTCCTGTGCAGCTGCCGAGGTAATCGTGAACCCTGTTGCCAAGTACGTGTTCAAGACGCCCCAGAAGGACAGCTATGCCGTGATCAAGATCTTCGAGCAGATGAAGAAGATGGGCATCTCCAAGATCGGCGTGCTGTCGAGCAACACGGGATTCGGCAAGGCAGGCAAGGAACAGATCGAGAAGCTTGCTCCCGAGAACGGCATCCAGATCCTGGTCAACGAGGTGTATGACAAGGCCGCCACGGACCTTACTGCCGAAGTGACGAAGGTCAAAGCTGCCAATGTACAGGCCATTGTGAACTGGTCCATCGAGCCGGCCCAGGCCATCGTGATCAAGAACGCTCGCCAGATCGGCATGACCGTTCCGATCTTCCAGAGCCACGGCTTCGGCAATATAAACTATTGCAAGATGTGTGGTCCAGCTGCCGAGGGAGTCATCTTCCCGGCCGGCAGGCTGCTCGTTGCCGATGTGCTTTCGGACAAGAACCCCCAGAAAAAGCTGTTGGAGTCATACAAAAAAAAATATGAGTCGAAATATAAGGAGGACGTGAGTACCTTCGGCGGCCATGCCTATGATGCCATGCTCCTCCTGGAGCGAGGCATCAAGGATGCCGGCAGCGCGGACAAGGAAATGGTCCGGACGGCCATCGAGAACATCAAGGGACTCGTCGGCACAGCAGGTATTTTCAACATGTCTCCCACGGACCACAACGGCCTCGATCTCAATGCCTTTGAGATGCTGACCGTAAAGGACGGCAAATTCGTGGTGCTGGAAAAATAGGTTTCTGCGGGAGTTCAGACAGGGAGTGCCGGGAATTTCGGGTGCTCCCTGTTGTTTGATGGGAGTAGACGGCCATCTGGATAGAGCGAAAAATCTTGTTAGATGCGGGATCCTTCATTGTGCTCAGAATGACATAGTGGTCCAAGGAGGAAAAATTAGCATGAGAATGGTAAAACTTCTAGCTGTAATCACGGCTGTTCTCGCATTGCATATTACACCGGCACTGGCTTCCGACTCGATCAAGCTCGGCGCCATCCTGTCCGTGACCGGCCCGGCGTCGAATCTTGGCGCTCCAGAGGCGCGGACCCTCGAGATGCTCGTCGATGACATCAATGCAAGAGGTGGCATCATCGGGAAAAAAGTTGAGCTCCTTATCAAGGATACGGGCAGCAGTCCGGAAAAAGCTGTCTCCTTCGCAAAACAGCTGATCGAGGAGGAGAAGGTCTTCGCGATCATTGGTCCGTCGACGAGCGGAGAGACAATGGCGATCAAGAACATCGCTGAAGAGGGAAAGACCATCCTCATCTCCTGCGCCGCCGCCGAGGTTATTGTGAACCCCCTTGCAAAGTATGTCTTCAAAGTAGCCCCGAAAGACAGCGACGCGGTAATCAAGATATTCCAGCAGATGAAAAAGATGAATATCTCGAAGATCGGCGTCCTATCGAGCAACACGGGATTCGGCAAGGCAGGCAAGGAACAGATCGAGAAACTCGCACCTGAGCACGGTATCCAGATCCTGATCAGCGAGGTTTATGACAAGTCGGCAACTGACCTCACAGCCGAGGTAACGAAGCTCAAGGCAAAGGGTATACAGGCAATCGTCAACTGGTCCATCGAACCGGCCCAGGCAATCGTGATCAAGAACGCTCGCCAGATCGGCATGACCGTTCCGATCTTCCAGAGCCACGGCTTCGCCAATATCCAGTACGCGAAAGCCGCAGGCACTGCCGCCGAGGGTGTGATCTTTCCGGCGAGCAGGATCATCGTCGCCGATGTTCTGCCCGACAAAAATCCGCAGAAGCCGGTCATCATGGCCTACAAGAAAGCCTATGAGGTAAAATACCATGAAGACGTCAGTACCTTCGGCGGTCATACACATGACGCCCTGATGATCCTCGCACGAGCCGTGCGGGAGGCTGGTTACGACCGGGAAAAGGTCCGGAACTCGATCGAACACATGAAAAATTTCATCGGTACGGCCGGCGTATTCAATTTTTCTCCGACGGACCACAATGGTCTCGATATCGACGCCTTCGCCATGCTGACGGTAAAAGATGGCAGGTTTGTATTGCTGGAGAAATAAGGGGTTGTTTAGAACTATTGAGATCACAAGGCGCAAGGAGTTCGAGGGGTTATTTATGTTAGTTTCAAGGACTCCCGTTACGTACTTCGCTCCTTCGCAGTTAGCATAGCTTTTGCTGATCTGCTTCTTTAAGATTGAGAATAGAATGTTTTTAGAATTTTTCTTTCAATACCTCGTCGCCGGCCTAACCTACGGCACGATCTACGCCATCGTCGGTATTGGATTCAATATCATCTACAACACCACGGGGATAATCAATTTTGCGCAGGGAGAGTTCGTAATGCTCGGCGGCATGATTGCCGTGACTTTGCATGGTTTCCTGCCGCTTCCGCTCGCGATCCCGGGCGCCGTTATGATAACGATGATCATCGGCGGGTTGATCGAGATGACCTTTATCCGCTGGCTCGTGAAGCCGTCGGTGCTACGCATGATCATCATCACCATAGGCATCTCGATCCTCATCCGGGAGACGGCGCTCGCCGTGTGGGGGGAAAGCGTCAGATCCCTGCCCTATTTTACGGGCAATGAGGTCTCTTCCCTATCCATCGGCGGTGTCCACATCTCTCCGCAGGTCCTCTGGAGCATCGGCGTGTGCTCGATCATCGTCCTCTTCCTGAATCTGTTTTTCAAATACACGATGCTGGGGAGGGAAATGCGCGCCTGTGCCGCGAACCGCGATGCCGCCGCACTCTGCGGCATCCCGACGAAGAACATGGTTACTCTTTCCTTTGTGCTCTCCGCCGGTATCGGCGCCCTGGCCGGGTGCGTTGTGTCGCCGATCACCTACACGCAGTACAATATCGGAACGGGCCTTGCCATCAAGGGCTTTACCGTCGCTATCCTCGGCGGGTTGGGTAACAGCATGGCGGCGGTGGCTGCCGGCTTCATTCTCGGCGTTCTCGAATCGTTCAGTATCTGGGTGCTCCCGACGGTTTACAAGGACGCCATCTCCATTTCGATCCTCCTCGCGATGCTTTTCATCAGGCCGAGCGGCCTATTCGGAAATAAGGAAGCCATGAGGTTAAAGGATTTCTGATGAGGACCTCTCGATTTACTCCGATCCTGAGCCTGACTGGTACCGTTGCGGCGATCCAGCTGCTGACGCTTGTATCGGGAAAGGATTTTTATCTTACGCAACTCACGATGACAGCCTATTATTCTCTCGTCGCCGTCGGACTCTGCCTCTTAATGGGATTTGCGGGCCAGATTTCTCTGGGCCACGCAGGCTTCTTTGCGATTGGCGGCTATGCGTCAGCCGTGCTCACCACGCTCAATCTCTCAACGTATAAGGACGTTCCGCTCATCTCATTGCTGACACGGCTCCAGGTTCTGATAAGCCGACAGGATCTTTACGGCGCCCAGATCCTGAGCGTCCATCCTTGGGTTGCCTGCGTTGTTGCCGCCTTCCTCGCGCTGGTCATTTCTTACGCCATTGGAATCCCGGTGCTCAAACTAAAAGGTCATTATCTGGCGATGGCGACGCTCGGATTCGGCACGATCATCTTCAGCGTCGTGCTCGGCACCCAGCGCTTCGGCGCTGCTGACGGGATCTCAAGCGTGCCGCCCTTCCCTTTAGTGCCCGGCATCAGCGTGAGCGGCGGCTCGTCACTTAGGGTGCTGAATTATTACTTTGCCTGGCTCCTCGTCATCGTGGCAATGCTTTTACTTGTGAACCTCATCAACTCACGGGTAGGCCGCGCGCTCCGCGCAATCCACGGAGCAGAGGACGCATCGAACGCTATGGGCGTTGACACGTCCCGCTACAAGTTGTACACGTTCGTTCTGAGCGCCGTGCTCGCTGCTATCGCCGGTGTCTTCCTCACGCACTTTAATGGCGGCATCGGCCCGTCCGAAGCGTCGATCATGAAGTCCGTACGGTATGTGGCGATCGTTGCTGTCGGCGGCATGAGGAGCCTCTGGGGAACGCTCATCATGAGCGTGATCTTAAACTTCTTTTCTTTACGAGGATATTTCGGGACCTTCGATGACGCCGTGTTCGGCGGCATCCTGATCCTCATCATGCTCTTCGCGCCCGATGGTATTATGGGCTCCGATCTTCTGGTGCTCGTGAGGAAGTTCGTGCGGCGGACGAAGGCGATGAGGATACAAAGCTAATGATCTACATGAGTTATGCGGATCACACAAACAAAGCGTAAAGATTTTCTTCGCGGCATTCGTGTCAATCGGATTCATGAATTACTGGCATTTAATTATTGGATAGAGTAATAATGGCTCTTCTAGAAGTAAACAATATCAGCAAGCGTTTTGGCGGCCTTCAAGCAGTGAAGGAAGTGAGCTTCACCGTTGAGCAGGGAAGCATCAAGGCGGTCATCGGGCCGAATGGTGCCGGAAAAACGACGCTCTTCAATATAGTATCCGGCTTCCTTTCACCCGACTCAGGCTCTATCGTTTATAATGGTATGACGATCCACGGAAGGAGTCCCTGTGAGATCGCGGAAGAGGGACTTGCGCGCACCTTTCAGCATATCAGGTTGTTCGCGCACATGACCGCGATGGAAAATGTCATGGTTGGCCGCCATGTCAAAAGCAGGGCCGGGTTCATTGCCGGCATGCTGAACCTCCCCTGGACCTGGCGTGAGGAGAAAGAAATAAGAGAAAAAGCCCTCGCGTTCTTGGACTTTCTCGACATCGCCGGACTGTCCCATCGCGAGGCCACAAGCCTTTCCTACGGCCAGCAACGCGCTGTTGAGCTCGCCCGCGCACTTGCTTCGGAACCGCGTATGCTTCTCCTCGATGAGCCCGCAGCAGGCCTCAATATTCGGGAAACAGCTGATATGGCTAAACTCATCTCCAGGATCAGGTCCCTCGGTATCACGGTTTTAATCGTTGAGCATGACATGTCGCTTGTCATGAAAATCTCAGACGAGATCATCGTCCTCAGCTACGGCGAAAAGATTGCCGACGATGTGCCCCGCGCGATCCAGCACAACCCCGAAGTCGTCAGGGTCTACCTGGGAGAAGACGATGCTTAAACTGCGGAACATTAATGCAGGGTACGGAAGCCTGAATGTCCTGAGACGCGTATCGCTTCATGTAAAAGCCGGCGAGATTGTCACGATCCTCGGCGCAAATGGCGCGGGCAAGACCACGCTCCTCAAGTCCATCATGGGTCTGCTCAGGACCCAGTCAGGCGAAATCCTTTTCAATGGCCGGAACATAGATCACGTTCCGACGGAGCAGATCGTGTTCAGCGGCTGCTCGCTCGTTCCCGAAGGCAGGCAGGTGTTTCCCGCCATGCCGGTGAAGGAGAATCTTCTGCTCGGCGCCTACGTACAGTACCGGCGCGGGAACAAGCATGACGTGGAACGCGATCTCGAGCATGTGTACGGTCTCTTTCCGGTACTCAGGCAGCGGGAGCAGCAGCTTGCCGGCACTCTTTCCGGAGGTGAACAGCAGATGCTCGCAATGGGCAGGGCTCTCATGGCCAGGCCGTCCTTGATCATGCTCGACGAGCCCTCCATGGGGCTGGCGCCGCTCATGGTGAAAGAGATCTTTAACCTCATAGTCAGGATTCGCGAAGAGGGGAACACCGTGCTGCTCGTGGAGCAAAATGCGCGGAGCGCCCTCAAGATCGCGAGCCGCGGTTATGTTCTCGAGACCGGCAGGATCATTCTCGAGGGAGAGGCCGATGATCTCCTGGCGAACCGTGATGTGCAGCGGGCGTATCTCGGAAGAGACCTTGACTATGACAATATCTAATTTTGAGGTACGAAATCCTTGATAACCTCGAGTGAACGAATCGCACTAATCAATTAACTTTCGAGTTTAAAATTATCGAGTACTTCGCTATTGTAGTTTCGGATTTATTAGCGAACGGAGGTGATTATGTACTGGCAACCTGAAAGCGAATGCATGGACAGAGAAGAGCTTGAGCAGATGCAGCTCGAACGGCTCGAGTCGACCCTCAACCGGGTGTACAGGAACGTCCCTTTTTATCGGAAAAAGTTCGATGAGATAGGATTCAATCCCGATGACCTGCGCTCCCTCGATGATCTGGGAAAACTCCCCTTCACGACCAAGAACGACTTGCGGAACAACTACCCATACGGTCTATTCGCAGTTCCACTCCGGGAGGTCGTCCGTGTTCATGCCTCGTCAGGGACAACGGGTATGTCCACGGTCGTGGGCTATTCAAGGAACGACATCAAGACCTGGTCGAACCTTGTGGCGCGGATCCTCACTGCCGGAGGTATTACAAAAGACGACGTAATTCAGATCTCGTTCAACTATGGCCTCTTCACCGGTGCCTTTGGCCTGCATTATGGCGCAGAGCGCCTCGGTGCCTCAGTTATCCCGATCTCGAGCGGAAACACGAAGCGCCAGATCAAAATCATGCAGGATTTCAAGACCACGGCGCTCGTAAGCACGCCAAGCTATGCCATGCTGATAGCAGACACAATCAGGGAAATGGGAATCAACCCAAGCTCGCTCTCCCTCAAGTACGGGCTCTTCGGTGCCGAACCCTGGTCAGACGCTATGCGGAGGGAGATTGAGGGAAAGCTCAAGATCATTGCTACGGACAATTACGGCCTCTCCGAGGTCATGGGACCGGGCGTTGCCGGAGAGTGCCTCGAGCGAAACGGTCTGCATATCAACGAAGACCATTTTCTTGTCGAGATGATCAATCCTGACACGCTCGCACCGGTCAGGCCCGGCCAGATCGGAGAGATGGTAATCACCACGCTCACGAAAGAAGCCTTCCCGGTCATCCGGTATCGAACCCGCGACCTCACCCGGCTTATGCCCGAGTCTTGCCCCTGTGGCAGGACCATGAGGCGGATGACGAGGGTATTCGGTAGGACTGACGATATGCTTATCATCCGCGGTGTAAACGTGTTCCCGTCGCAGATCGAGACGGTTCTCTTCGAGATCGAAGGGATTGCCCCGCACTACCAGATCATCATCGATCGCAAGGGCGCCCTTGATGAGACCATGGTACTCGTCGAGGTATCAGAAGCGATTTTCTTCGATGAGATGAGGAAACAGACCGAGCTCAAGGAAAACATTAAGAAGCGGCTCGCCGCGGAACTCGGCATCTCGGTTGAAGTGAAGCTCGTTGAAAAGAAAACGCTGGAGAGGTTCGAAGGAAAAGCAAAGCGGGTCGTTGATAACCGCAAATTCTAATACTTTGCCACAGAACCACAGAGGCAAGGAGAATGCGAATGCTCCATCAATCAAGATACTGATGAAATTATGACTTTCACAGATATAACATTGGTGCTGTTTGAAAATCGTACATAATCACTGTAGATCTGTGGCAAAAAATTCCTCAGTCTCTGCAGGATTTCACAAGGAATATAAACATGCGATACATCGACTTCCACACCCACATTTTTCCGGACAAGGTTGCCAAGAATGCCATGGAGGCTCTTTCAGCAGAGTCAGGCCACTACCGGCCCTGTACGGACGGAACATTACGGGGCCTGCTCGAATCAATGAAGACCGCGGACATTTCCGCGAGCGTCGTCGCGAATATCGCTACGAAGCCCTCGCAGATGCAACCTATCCTCGATTTCTGCATACAGATCAAAAGCGAGGCCATCCATCCGCTCATCTCCTTTCACCCGTCGAATGACACCGAAGAGGTGGAGGACATGTTCGGCCAAGCGCATCGGGCAGGCATACGGGGGGTCAAGCTTCACCCTATGTACCAGAAGTTCTTTATCGATGACAAGTACATGTATGGTTTTTACGAGCTGATGGCATCATTCGGATTCTACATCATGTTCCACAGCGGGTACGACATGGCCTTTCCCGGGAATACCCAAGCCGACGTTGAACGCGTAAAGAAAATAGCTGACTGGTTCAAGGATCTCACGATTGTCTGTACGCATGTCGGTGGCTGGAAGCAGTGGGACCGTATCAGCTGTCTAAGCGATTGCGAGAACGTTTACACGGAGACGTCAATGACTCTGAGTGAGGTGAGTGACGACCAGTTCATTAAGCTCATCTCACATTTTTCTGAAGACAGATTGCTCTTCGGTACCGACAGTCCGTGGACAGATCAGAAGGAGATGCTTGAACGGACGCTGCGATTAAAGATATCCGACCTGATGAAAGAGAAGATGCTGTATCAAAATGCTGTAAAGCTGCTTGGGTTGAAATGACTTGAGTAAATCGTCTCACCCTATGCCGTCACTACAAGCCCGGCAGCTGCCGACATTTTACCTTTTATGCTATAATCAGGTAGTGCAGTGCACGCCATCCATTGGCAATCGAAAGGAGCAGGTCGAACGACCGCGGGTCAGCCATGAAAAAAGTGTTAATAGGGCAGGATATTCACAAAACGTTGCGGCAGAAAAACAGCTTTTTGGACCGGACGGACGTCAAGATATTTACAGCAGCCTCGAACGATGAGGCGCTCAAGGTCCATCGCGATGAGCGCGTGCATCTTATCATTGCTGAGCTCGACATGCCAGGAATGAGCAGTGAACAGCTTTTCTCTCTGATCAGAAAAGACGCGGAACTGCGTTCTGTCTCGGTACTGATGATCAGCCCCAACACACCTGCAGCGATCGAACAAAGTTCTCGGTGTGGTGCGAATGCTGTAATGCTGCGGCCGGTCAATCCCGCTATGCTTCTCGCGAAAGCGCAGCAGCTTCTCGAAATTGCATGGAGGGAGACATACCGCGTGCTGGTCTCCGTTGAGGGAAATGCCATCATTCATGGGAACCCCTTGAACACAACGTTCTTCTGCCGGTCACAGAATATAAGCACAACGGGCATGCTCATTGAAACCGACAAGACCCTCGTTCAGGGCGACCATGTGGTCTGCTCGTTCTTCCTTCCTGATTCGATCCGGATACAGGCTACAGGAGAGATCATCAGGATCATCCCGCAGAAATCTGAAGCAAAAACCAAACAATACGGCGTAAAATTTTCCAGCCTCACTTCTGAAGCCAGACAAGCCCTGGAGTCTTTTGTCGACAAGAAAGCTCAAAAAATGCGGCGCGAAGTCTCGTGACGCATTTGACCAGGAGCAGCAGGCATACCAATGCCATAGGGAAGGAAAAATTTCGGGGGAAGTGCGGCTGAGAAAGGCTACGTCTGATTATCGGTTTTTTCTGGCCTTTTAGCCTTCCTCCTGGCGTCCGGTGACGTCTTTTCTTTTTACCAGAATTTCTTCAATCTCTTCTGCTGAATATAGCCTGCCAATGCCCACGCCAGGACAGTAGGCCGCGACATCCCGTTCCCACACGGCCTTGTTCATGTTTTCCGGCCAGAAGGGCCATGTGCGGCACTGCCAAGGACGGGCATCGTATACCATACAGCGGTTTTCCTGATAAAACGGACAGTCCTTGCTGGTATATTTCAAATGATACTGGCCATCGGTCTTTTTGGCATATTTTGTCGTGAACATATCGGCAGAGATGCCGAGATAGGCGGCAAGCCGTTTGCGGTCCTTGAAGGATAAATAAACATACCCGTACTTTCCCCTCGTTATACAGCACTTGCCAGAACCCTGGCACTCAAATCTGATGCCATCCTTATAGAAACTTTTACCCATCTCTTCATCCATGCCATTCGCTTGCATACCGG
>DATJZV010000112.1:0-25511 GCA_035498715.1 Nitrospirota bacterium | reverse complement strand
GCTGCGGAGAGACTTGCCGCTCTCGGATACCGGAATGTGAAGGTGAAATGCGGCGACGGGTATTTCGGCTGGGAAGAGCAGGCGCCTTTCGATGCGATAATCATCACCGCTGCAGCAAACCATGTTCCTCCTCCGCTCATCAAACAGCTCAAAGAGGGCGGCAGGCTGATCGTGCCGCTGGGGAGCACGGTCTATTTTCAGACTCTCACCCTTGCGACAAAGAGAAAAGGGGATCTGGATGTTGAGCAAATAAGCCCTGTGGCCTTTGTACCCATGGTGGGAGAGATGCAGAAGCGGTAGCAATTCTTTCATAAAGAGATAGGGCGAGGTTGCTGAGTCAGGTCAAGCATGCGGCAGATACAATCTCGAATTTGACCGCAGAATGTATTCTGCAGATTTCATGCTGAAATCATGTATTGACTGACGGTCTAGTTTTTGTTTGTACCGCCTGGTCTGCACATTCAGGAAGTTGAAACTAATGAGGATTGCCGATTGAAATAAATAAAAAGGGCTGACTTTTAAAGACATCCCTCATCAAGCAAGCAAATGATATTATTATTCACCAAAATCTTTTAGGTAAGAATTTTTAAAACATACTTCCAATGAAAACAGAAAAGGCAGGCAAAAGCCTGCCTTTTCTGCAGGAAATATTAGTTAGTATCCGCCAGTTTTCTTTTGCATCGGAGTAGCCCAGAGTTTAATAGCTTTCTTTTTGCCACCCTCCTCTTTGTATTGCACAGTAACATGATCACCCACCTTCACATCTTTAATTAGGGAACCCGTCTCGCAATCGAAGCCCGCCTCAACCGATCCGCTCTTCAAGGTAAGAGTGCCTTTCGCAACATCCACAGCGGTAACTTCTCCAGACATCTCCTTCTCCACTGCAAGCGCTACTCCAACTACGATTAACAGGACAAAACCAATGAGAAAAAGTGATCTTAGAGCTTTCATAGGACACCTCCATTTTTCATGATTTGTTTCGGCAAGCTCGAAGAAGTTGATTTAAGTCTATCAGGGAAATAATATTTGTCAAGAGTCTGACTCCGGGTGGATTCGAAAAATAAGTGTTTCGCCGAGAGTAAGACCGATAATCAACAGGTTCTACTTCATCCATTTCAGAACATAATCTGCAGTTTCGGTGATTTCTCATTGAATGCAGAATTCAAAAAGTTATTCTCGTTAATCGAATATATCATAGAATCAATGTATCATACAGCAGTTTTCAATCCGTCACCCGTGAGACTCAAGGATTTGGATTTCATCAGTTGTCAAGAATAGATATTTATTATTTCTCTGCGGCGATATTTCATCCCCACCGCATTACCCAAAAAGCTAGGAGGTACATCGCCGCGCCGGTGAGAAACACTGTTTGATAGCCTGCGGACAAGGCAAGCATGACCGCGAGGACCGGTGAGAGCACTGAGAAGCAACCGTTCACTGCCCATGCCCATGGGATAAGCTGAGGAACAGTCGAGCCGAGGACCGAGATGCCGAGGGGGAAGGGAATGCCCATAAAGATGCCAGCGGGAAAGAGGATGACAAAGGCGAGGATGGTCTTTACCAGCAGAGGATGATGGCTCATGGATACTATTGTCCCAGGCAGTATGATGCTGTAGACAACGGCGAGGGCCGCAAGGATGAGGAGGACTCGGGGACTTTTGAGCGTCTTGCTACGCTGGCTCAGCAGGCTCCCGATGCCTGAGCTGATCAGGACCGAGGCTATGACCGTACTGGCCGCGTATGCCGGGTTCTCGAGGCTGAGGATCATTTTCTGGATAAATGCGATCTCGAAGAACAGATATCCGATGCCGAGCAGGGCGAAATATGAGAGGCTGCGCAGGGAGTTCTTGACCTGATCAGCGGCTATGGCTCTCTTGAGCGTCAGGAGCGGCAGGAGGATCAGGATAAGACTCACGACGAGGACCTGAACAAAAAGGACCGGAAGAAGGTAGCCCTCTTCAATGAAATACTGCCATTTCTCGCCCATTACCCGGTAGATCGTTTTGATGTTCTTCACCTTCAAATAATAATGGAAGAAGGGTCTTTCATCAGAGACCGGTTGAATGTCGAAGAGGTAATCAGCCACAAACCGGTCCCGCGTTTCTTTACTCACCAGGCGCTGGAAGGCTTCCGCATATTCGTTCCCCGGCATTTTTATATGGACATTGCTCTCGTCCGGACTGATGCCGGGGTAGTACACTAGGTCAAACCTTTTATCGCGCGCAAACGTCTTGATCCGCCGGATGTCCTCCGGGACAAGGGCTGATCTTTTCATGACCATGGTCAGGGTGTCCCAACTCCGTATGGCGGCTATATGATGGGAAATATCCCTGATGCCGATCACCTCCGCGGATCGGGCCAGGGTCGCAAGCAGGCGAAGTTCCGATCTTGGTGGTGGAATGATATAGAGATTAAGAGACAGGAACCCCTCGCGTTTCAGGTGGCCCAGATACTGCTGGAAGGCCTCCACGGTGAAACGGTAATCCTCGGCGAAACCAAAGGTCGCGGTAGGTAATGATCCCATGAACGAGAGGTCGATAAGGTCGAACTCCCTGTCCGTGGTTGCAAGCCATGTGCGTCCAAGCCCACTCCAGGTATTTTCCTCATAGATGCTTGATGCGTGAGCACTGCCATATTCCCGCACAGCCCGTATCACAAGGGGATTTGAGTCTACAGCAGAGATAGTTCGTGCTCCGAACTGTCGGGCCGTGAGGAGGGAGAGACCGGCCCGCGGCTCGATAATAAGCACGTCGTTGTTGCTGCCGAGAAGGTAGGCGACGCTCGAGGGGAGTGAGCGGATGAAAGCGAGCCTGGTGCTGTCTGCATCGTCGGTCATAGCATAAATGTCGCCTGCATCAACCGCAACCCCTGTCTGCTCAGGCAACGCCTCGAGGTATGCAAAGCTTAGGCCCGGCGCGAACCTGACGGCAGGGCTTTTGAATAAGTCGACGCGTGAGTACGGACTGTACGCTGTGCTGAGGTGCTCAGCGCCGGGAAACTGCAAGGCGAGCGCGAAAGGCTTGTAAGGCGATATTCTGGGCTGAATAAACGCCGGATGCATGAAAAGGACCGCCATATTTAAGGAGAGGAGCAGCACTGAAGCAGTCCGCGTCTTCCTGTCGACCCGGTACAGGAGCCCTGTGGCAAGGAGCGAAGAGATGATGAACACGCTTGTCTCGGGTCCGCCGAGGGAGAGAAGCCAGACCATGGCAATTGCTCCGGCGCCGGCCCCCAGAAGGTCCGCGGCGTAGATAGCCGTTGCTTCACGGGACATCGTAGAATACGAAATTGAGACGATCAGTCCGAAGCAGAAGAACGGAATGCAGAGAATGACATAGTAGAGACTTATGAAAAGTATCTGTAACCTGTCCCATGAAAGCCTTGCCGGATCAAAGGGTACGGCATTGGCAAGGAAATAGGATGCGGGGATGCTTACAGCTAGCATGAGTGCATACTGTTGAACTCTGTGGATATTTTTCAGACTTGGAAAAACCGAGAGCGCGGTACCGCTGGCGCCGATGCCCAGCATGGCGATGCTGATGACCATGAAAGCGAAGTGATACCAGAGGGAGATGGAAAAGGCCCGCATGAGTGCTATTTCATAGGAGAGGCTTGCGAGCGAGGCATTGAATACAAACCTCAGAAGAGCGCGGTTGTCATCCCCAGATCTTTCCATGTACTGATTCTATCATAGGCGGGGAAGATGATCTGCAGAGAGGTCTATCATATTAACATTCTGGGGAAATGGTACATCATTCGGCTGAAAGCATGTCATACAGCTTGATCATCTCTTGCATTATGGCGGAAAGTTGTCGGGCCTTTTTCTGCGGGCCTTCGTTCAGCGCCGCAAGAAGTGGTTCGCAGAAATACCACGTGCACTTGAACGGCCGGAGCCACCGCGGTTTATCACAGCCCCGAGGCCCCATGAACTGGCAAGGTCCTTCCAGTGGTCTCACCTCATCACGCCGCGGGACCTCGACACCCAGCGCATGCAGGTAAAGGATGTCCCTTTCCTGATGCATTCCGTGTCTCTGCCTGCAGCAGACATTGGTGCAGTGCGGGCAAACCTCGCTTGTATATTTGTCGATGAGCGTCGAGGACTCGATCAGAAGATGCCTGAGCTTTTCTGCGACGACAACGCGGGTCTCTGTCATGGCACGTGAAAGAATATGTTCTCAAGCGACAGGAGGGACATGATGAGGATTAGGTATATGTTGATCTTTTTGAATAGTCCGGAAGACAGCGTTGCCGCCGGCTGCTTTTGCATCAGGGCCCTCCCGTTCCAGACGAGCCAGGCCGCCGGGGGGATGAGAGAATAATACACCAATGGAGATCTGATCGTCCCGTAGAGAGGAAGCAGCAGGCAGGCGACGCTAGCGGAGAATATCCAGACGAACGTCACACGGGATATCTGGGCGGTGCTCATAACGGCGGCAATAGAAGGAAGGCCCGCCTTTCGATATTCCTCACCGCGGCGGATGATCAGGAGCCAGAAGTGCGGAATCTGCCACATGAAAAATACAAAGCAGAGGGCAAAGAGGCGGACATCGAAGAGAGCACCCCCTGCGGTGGACCACCCAATGGCGGGAGGGATCGCACCGACTAAGGCTCCCGGCATGGATGCAAAGGCCGTGATTCTCTTGAGATGAGTATATATTCCGTTATACCAGAGAAAAGCGAAAAGACCTAGCGCCGTTGCCGCAACCTTTCCCGCAATGACGAGTAGGAGCAGTCCCGAGATTATTAAAACAAGGGCAAGAGATAGGGCCCATGCAGGGGTGATGATTCCGGAGGGAAGTGGCCGTTGACGCGTTCTCTCCATCTTCGCATCGATATCCTGCTCCTGATACTGGTTCAAGGCAGATGCGCCACAGGCCAGGAGAAAGACCGCTGCAGCGGGGAGAAGTACGCCGGTTATCAGGTGATAGGGAGCGAGAAAAAAGCCAGTTGCCGCGGAGCCAGCGGCAAAGAGGGAAATGTTTACCCGGCAGAGTGTGACATATGGTTTTATCTCAAACATGATATACCGCTTCTATTCTCGCAGAGCCTTAAAGGATCGAACAATATTTAAGATTCATGATTCAAAATTCATGATTAGAATTTTTCGACCCTTGCGTCTTAGTGCAAAACAGGCTTTTTTGAGGTCTTTTGTTGACAAAGGGTCCAATGATCTTCGCAATAACTGCGAAATCGCCGCTCTCCTTGGGCCGTTCGCAATGACGCTGCAACGTCTGCTCATGCGTTAGTATAGGGTTCCTACTTCAAACTCTTTATGTACTCGATGATTTCATCCATTTCTTTGTCAGTCAACTGTCCCCGCATCGACGGCATGATTGGCGGAAATCCTTTGACCCGGTCGAGCTCAGGCTGGAGCAAGGTCTGTTTGATGAATGTCTCATCAACCACGATATCCCGTTCTTTCCCATCGCGGATAACGGTCTCCTTCATTCCAAAAACACCCTTGAACGTTGGCCCGATTTTCGGCGTTCCGTCCGTCGTATGACACGCGACACAGCCTTTCACCTGGGTGAGTTCTGCCCCCTTGCTTCCGGGAACTCCCGTTTTTGCAGTCGTTTTTTTTGCTGCCTTTGCCGCCAGTACTTTCCCAGCCGGTTTCTTCCCCTCTGCCTGGGCCATCTTCTTCTCACCTTGGTACCAATCATCGAAATCCTTCTGCGTGACGACCTCAACCTTCGTGATCATGGCCGAATGCCCGATGCCACAGTATTCGGTGCAGAAGAGGTCATAAGACCCGACCTCGTCTGGAAGGAACCAGAGGTGCGTCTCCATACCGGGCACGCAATCTTCTTTAATGCGATATGCGGGGATGAAGAGGCTGTGGAGCACATCAGCAGACGTGATTAACAGCTTCACCGGCTTTCGCAGCGGCACTCTCAGCACGCTGTCCTGTTTCCCATTCTCATAGGTAAACAGCCACGACCACTGGCGGGCCGTGACCTTCACGGGCATCGCATCAGGCGGAACCGTGCGCATATACTGAAAGCCCTTCCATCCCGCGAAGAAAATAAGCAGCACGAGGATGGTGGGAATCACAGTCCAAAGAATCTCGATCGTGAGATTCTCTTTTACGTCTTCGGGCTTGGGGTTCCTCTTGCGGCTGTACCTGATCAAGAAGTAGATCATTACCGCTGTATTCAGAAAGAGAAAGGTAAGCGCAATACCCAGGATGAAGTAGAAGACGCTGTCTGCGGGATTTGCTAGATTCGGCCAGCCGGTTACCATAGTTCCACCTTTGGTGATGTACAGAGTTCAAAGTACCGAGTACACATACCCGGCTACCGGTACCAGATATCAAAAAATGTAAGCCCGATGATGATCGTTATCGTCGCAATGGGGACGATAAACAACAATTTGAAGAACAACTTTTCATATTTCAGGTGCATGAAAAACCAGAGCACGAGGCTCGCCTTCGTTGAGGCGATCAGAAGGTTGGCGAGCATGCTCCATTCGCCCATGCGCATCTGGGCGGCCTTGATGGTCATGCCGGTGAGAACGAGCAGGGCAAGCCAGATCATGACGAAGGTCTTCGTGCTGACAACAATGTGTTTTTCCTGTTCCTTCATGAGAGGTGCACCCCCGAGGGTCTACGGCAGCGCTTCGCCGCAATGGCTGCAACGCTCAGGCGAGAGGAGCGACCATCGGTACAGCTCCATCCCGAACAGCTTCACCGGCCTGAGCAATACCGGCATCCTGCACCGCGGACATCGGGCCAGGGACGCGTAGAAAACGTACAGAACGACGCTGAGGGTAAAATACGCTGCGATCATCAGCTGGCCGCCCTGGAAGTTCCAGACCCCGAACCCCAGGAGAAAGAACAGGAGCAGCCAGGCCATAACGATAATCTTGCATTTTGTTCTTCGATTCACAATAACAATAACGGCCCTCAGGTGATCAGATAGAACAGCGGGAACAGATAAATCCAGATGACGTCCACGAGATGCCAGAATAGCCCTGTGTTCTCAAGCTTTATAAAGTCCGCGCTCGATATTATGCCCCGAAGCGTCAGGATGAAGGTGAAGCAGATGATCCCGACACCGATCAGCACATGGAGGCCATGAATGCCCGTCATGACGTAGTAGAGCCCGAAATAGAGGATCTTCCCGTGGCTCATGGCGAGCAGTTCAGGAGCGTTCGGGTAATAACCGTGCTGGATATGGCTGCGCCATTCGAAGAACTTGTTCCCCAGGAAGACCAGACCGAGGATGACCGTCGCGGCCTGGTAGACCAGGGAGCGGGTTCTGAAGCCCTGCTTGACCGCCGATATTGAAAGCGCCATGGTCATGCTGCTCGTCAGTAGGATAACGGTGTTGACGGCTCCGAGCACAAGGCTCATTTCCTTCGCGGCCTCGTGAAATTCCTGCGTATGGACCGTGCGGTAAATGGAGTAGAGCAGGAACATGCCGCCGAAGAGCAGGATCTCCGTGAACAGGAAGAGCCACATGCCGAGCTTGGCACCGGTATAGTCGCGGTGTTCTGTGTGAGAAAGTTCAGCCATAAGGATGACAATCCTAAATACGAATTACGAAATTCCAAGCAAATCGATAATAAAGGTTTTTTTCGGGCTTCGTGCTCGCTTCACCTGTACGAATACGGTCCCTTCGTCACCACCGGGGATTCCTCGAAATTCTCCGTAGGCGGAGGCGACGACGTCTGCCATTCGAGTGTCGCACCTCCCCAGGGATTATCCCCGGACTTTTCGCCCGTGAAGAGCGAGTGGATCAAGTTGTAGAACATGATGAACAGGCCCATCGCGAGTATCCAGGACCCGATGGTTGAGACCAAGTTCGGGGCGTTGAACTTGGGGAGATAATCATAATAGCGCCTCGGCATGCCTTCCCATCCCAGGACGAACATCGAGAAGTAGAGCATGTTGAACCCGATGAAAAGGAAGCCCCACGCTAGCTTCGCCAGATGCTCTTCGTACATTTTACCGAACATCTTTGGAAACCAGTAGTGGAGGCCGGCGAAGAACCCCATGGCCGCGCCGCCAAACATCACGTAGTGGAAGTGAGCCACGATGAAGTACGTGCCGTGAACATGGACGTTTGTCGCCAGAGCGCCCTGCACGAGCCCCGTCAGGCCGCCGATGGAAAAAAGAAATATGAAGCCCATCGTATACAGGAGAGGGGCGGCCATGGTGATCGAGCCCTTGTAGAGGCTCGCGATCCAGTTGAAGACCTTAATGCCGCTCGGGACGGCGACGATGAACGTCAGGAAGGAAAAGATGACCCTCGCCGTGTCGCTCATGCCGCTCGTGAACATGTGGTGGCCCCAGACGAGGTAACCCACGAAGGCGATGGCGAGGCTCGACGCGGCGATGGCCGTGTATCCGAAGATGTTCTTGCGTGCGAACACCGGGATGATGTCTGTGACAACGCCCATGGCCGGAAGGATCATGATATAGACCGCCGGGTGCGAGTAGATCCAGAACATATGTTCGAAAAGAATGGGGTCGCCTCCCTTCGCCGGATCGAAGAAGCCCACGCCGAAGAAACGTTCGATGATGATCAACAAGAGCGTGATCGCGATAACCGGCGTGGCCAGAAGTTGGACCCACGACGTGGCATAGATGGCCCAAGTAAAGAGAGACATGCGCCTCCAGGTCATGCCCTCAGTACGGAGGCGGTGAATCGTAGTGAGGAAATTCATCCCCGTAAACGTGGACGAGAGTCCGATCAGGAACACACCGAAGACTGCGAGTGAAACGTTTGTGCCCGTGCGGATACTGTAGGGCACATAGAAGGTCCAGCCTGTGTCCGGAGGACCGCCGCCGGTAAAGAGGGACGTAACGGCAATCGCTCCACCCACGATGAACAGCCACCATGAGAGGATATTGATCTTGGGAAAGGCGACATCGCGCGCTCCGATCTGGAGCGGCATGATGAAATTCCCGAGCGACGACGGGATGCCGGGGATGATGAAGAGGAAGATCATGATCACGCCGTGGAGCGTGAATATGGCGTTGTAGGTCTGGGCGCTGTAAAGGTGCATGCCCGAACGAATGAGTTCGAGCCGCATGGTGAGCCCGAGCGATACGCCCACAAAGAAGAAGGCGAGCGTCGAGATGAGGTAGAGAATGCCGATCCGCTTATGGTCGGTCGTGAAGATCCATCCGAAGATGCCCGGGAACCTGCCCGGAGTATTATAAAAGCTCGTTTCCATACAGTACTGACCGCATTAAAATAACTTTTTACCGCGGTGGTCGCGGAGGAAAAGAATCAGCAAATTATTCCTTAAGAGAGAGGGGAGGCAGGGAGAAAGGGAGAAGAATAATTCTTCTTTAATTTTCCCCTCCCTTTCCCCTTATAGTGTTCCATGTTTCTTTTTTGTTGAGATCATAAGATACGCAAAGAACGATGCAACGAACAGGACCATCACGGTCGCCGTAACTTTCAGGATATTGAACACGTAGGACTTCTTGAGTGGGTCGTAGCTGAAGCAGTACATGAGCGCCTTGCGCGCGGGCGATCCCACTTTGCCCTCTGCGGCCTCGGTCAGCGCCATGGTCACTTCAAAAGGCAAGAAATTTGTGCCTTCAAGGTAGCGCACGATTTTGCCGCCGGGCGCTACAATGACGATCGTAACAGGGTGGGAGAAACCGTGCTCTCCGTCCCGCTGGAACCTAAAGCCGATGGAATCAGTAAATTTCTTAATATTAGCGGCATCGCCCGTTAGAAATTCCCAGGAGTCTCCGGGAAAGGGCTTGCCGATGGCCTTGAGATAGTTCACTTTTTTTTCAGCCGCTATCTTCGGAGTATCTTTATCGTCGAAGCTGAGCGTTATCACCTGAAAATCTTTGCCGGGTTTTAGGAGTTCGAGTTTCCCCAGCACCTGCGCCAGACCAGTGAGGAGCATGGGGCACTCGTGCATGCAACTGAGATAGACGGGAGCGATGATCGTGGGCTTATCGATGTGGGTTTTCAGATCTATTTTTTTGCCACGCTCATCGGCGAACATAGAGTCCGCAGGCACGTATCCCCCCAGTTTTTCATCGAGCGCAATGTCTGCTTTGGTGGCCGCGGTCTCGTGACCGAAGGCGACGTTTACCAAGAGCATGCTGATAAGTAAAAAGAAGTAAGACTTCCTCACCGCCAACTCCTGTAACGAGAATTTTGTTTGGAGGGATTTTGTTGCGCCGGATTGAGACAAGCAAATACCTATCTATAAGAATAGCGTAAAAACTTAAAAAGTCAAGCCGATAGGGGGTGAGTTGAGGATTCTCCGTTGCGGGACACCCCGGCAAACCATCAAAGCGCCCTTGCGATCAATACTGCATTCGTCCCACCGAAGGCAAAGGAATTGGACATAACCGTTTTGATATCCACGCCAGATCTGCCGCTGTTCGGCACGTAATCAAGATCGCAGTCAGGATCAGGCACCCTGAGGTGGGCAGTCGGGGGAATCGCTCCGTTCTTCATGGCGAGGACTGCAGCCACGAATTCCACGGCACCTGCTGCACCGAGCAGGTGCCCGTGCATTGATTTGGTAGAACTGACGGGAATCGCATAGGCCCTCTTACCGAATACCTCTTTCAAGGCTTGCGTTTCTGCAAGATCGTTTGCAGCGGTAGCTGTGCCGTGGGCATTGATGTAATCGATTGCATCTGGTCCCATCCGCGCTTCATCGAGGGCAAGCCGGATAGCCCGCACCTGGCCGGCCGCGGATGGTCTGACGATATGGCTGGCATCCGCGGATGAGCCATAGCCGATAATCTCTCCGAATATCTTGGCGCCTCTTTTTTGCGCGTGCTCCATTTCCTCCAGTACCAGGAGCGCGGCGCCTTCTCCCAGAACAAACCCGCTTCTGTCCTTCGCGAAGGGTTTGCATGAAGCGGATGGGTCCTCGGGATCTTCGGCAGCCAGTACACCGAGGGACTCCCAGGACTTAAAGGAACCATAGGTGAGGAGACATTCCGTTCCCCCGGCAAGCATGACGTCGCAATATCCCGCCTTAATCTGACGAAAGGACTCGCCGATTGCTACAGCGGACGAAGAACAGGCTGTGGAAAAAGTGAGGCAGGGCCCCGAGAGTCCGTACCGGATGGAAACGTGGGAAGCCGGAGCATTGCTCATAATTTTCGTGACAAATAAAGGATTTACCCGCGAAGCCGCCTTCTTATAGAGTTGAACGAATAATTCATCGAGCGACGGGGACCCTCCCATCCCCGTACCGAGGTAGACCCCTGCGCGTTTCTTTTCCTCCTCGGCCAGAGTGATTCCGGAATCATCCCATGCTTGTGACGCCGCTGCGAGCGCCATGAGGGTAACCCGGTCGAATGCCCTGATCTGTTTTTTTGAAAAAAAATCCTCGGGAGAAAAGTCCGACTCCGCTGCGATTTTTACGGAGAGTTGAGATGAAAAATCAGACGTCATCCTCCGGACGCCTGATGTTCCAGCCATAAGATTTGAGAAAAAGACATTAGTCCTGTTGCCGACGGGAGAAATGACTCCCATGCCCGTAATCGCCACCCGTTTCAACAGTCACTCCTCACGTTCAGACCGCACCGTGTTGTTCTGCCGCCAGTTTATCGACGACGTTCACCACGTCCTGGATGGTTACGGTGGTCACTTCACGGTCAGGTATTTTTATCTTGAATTCTTCCTCGAGCGAGAACATCAATTCTACCTTGTCGAGGGAGTCAAGGCCGAGACCTTCCAGCGTTGCATCGGGGGTCAGCATATCTTCCTGGATGTCGATCTTCTCAAGAACAATCTTTTTGATTCTCTGGAACGTGTCCATAGGACTCTGCTCCCGTATTGCGCGGTCCGAACGTGAAATGGAGGGTAGTGCCGGACTCTGTATGAATGTAAAACACTACACAAAAACCTCCTAAAAGTCAAACCGAAAGAGCGTAACAGGAGTTCAATAAAACTATTCTTGACACGATGATTGTATGCTGTAATATTTAACTAGAGCATCACTCGTGTTTGCCAGCCTTTTCCCGCAAACGCTGAAGCCCATGAACGTCCTCATCATTGCCACAAATAGGAGTGCCTTTCCTGCACCCGTGATGCCCATTGGCGCATGTATGGTTGCAGAAGCTGCGGACCGCGCAGGCCACACGGTCAGGGTGCTGGACCTCATGTTCGCATCTGATCCCCTGCGTGCGATAGAATCGGCACTGCGAAAGGCGTCCTGCGATATTATCGGGCTGTCGGTGCGGAATATCGACAATAATGACATGCGGGAGCCCGCATTTTATATTGCCGACTTGCTTCCTCTTGTCAAGGCTATTCGCAGATTGACCAGGGCGCCCATAATTCTGGGCGGGGCCTCGCTCATGGTCATGCCTGAAGAGATCCTTCGTGCTACCGGCGCTTCGTGCGCGGTGCTCAATGATGGGGAAGTAGTGTTCCCCTTGGTGCTGCAAAAATTCTCGAGCGGTGAAGCCCTCGGAAATCTGCCGGGGATTGCGTATTTTGAAAACGGCGTGTTCAGGAAAAATATTTCTGCGTCTACAGGATTCTCCGGCGACTTCATGGTACCCCGGTATCATCGCTGGATCGACGTAGGCTCATACAGTTCGCGGTTGGCTGCGGTACCGCTCCAGACCAAACTCGGCTGCCAGTTTCAATGCACTTACTGCACATACCGCAAAATAGAGGGAAGTGCGTATCGGTTGTCGGACCCGCAGCAGGTGGCGAACGCTGCCGAACGGCTTGCGTCATCGGGACTGCGGGACATCGAGTTTGTTGACAGTGTCTTCAATGCTCCCTATGACCATGCGATGGCTATTTGCGAAGCCCTTGCCCGCATTCAGCTTCCGGTCCGCTTTCAAAGCATGGACGTGAACCCGCTTTTTGTAGACGATGAACTATTCTCCATCATGGAGCATGCGGGTTTTGCGGGCATCGGCATGACCGTGGAGAGTGCGTCCGATGAGGTTCTCCAGGGACTCAGAAAGGGTTTTACCTCCCGTCACGTACATGCTGCGGCCGAGACCGTACGGCGCCGCCGGCTGCCGTGCCTCTGGATATTCATGCTTGGCGGTCCGGGAGAGACCGAGGAAACGGTCAAGGAAACGCTGCACTTTGCTGAAACCCAAATACGTCAGCAGGATGCAGCATTCTTTACCATCGGCATTCGGATCTACCCTGGTACGGAGCTCGAAACGACCGCGCGGAAGCAGGGAGTGTTGTCAGCATCAACGGCGGATATGCTGTCGCCGGTGTTCTATGTATCGCCCGACGTGGATGGGGCATGGATTGAACAGCAGGTGAAGGCCTCTCTTAAACGAAATATGAATTTCATGAGCGCCGTTTCTCTCAACGTTCCTTATTTTCCGCTGATTCATCGTATTGGATATTGGCTTGGGTTCAGAACGCCGCTTTGGCGGTACACGCGTTCCATTAGGAGAGGACTTCGGTTTATAGGGATGGATGGGTAATCAGCAAATTTCAAAGACCTTATATCAAACAACAAATGGATGCCATCGTTCAAACGCCAACGATAAGGCTACCTAGGAATCGGAATTTTATTTTGGATTTGGACTTTGTGATTTGCAATTTGTTCGTTACATACGGATCTAGCATCGCGTGCTGGAATTTTGAATTTTATTTAAGAAAGCGGACCACTATTTATGCACTCGCAAAATGCCCATATTGCTTCGGTGGCGGTCGCGACGCCGCCCTTTACCATGGATCAACGTGATCTCGAACAGCTCGCCCAAAAGCACTATAAAGGGAGATTGAGCTCTCGGAGCCTGTCGCTCATCCGCGCGCTCTTCTTGCATCCGAGCATCAAACGGCGAAACTTCGCGGTCGACAATGTCGAGGACCTCGTTGATGAAGACCTAGACGCGCGCGTTGCCCGCTTCATGTTCTGGTCCCTGGAACTTTCAGCGCAGGCGGTCAAGCAGGCGCTTGCACAGGCCGGTCTAAATACCGGTGATGTTGGCGGTTTGGTCGTCAACACCTGCACCGGGTACATCTGCCCGGGGATCTCAACTTATCTGATCGAAAAACTGGGCCTCTCGCGCAACGTGCGCGTGTATGATCTCGTTGGGAGCGGTTGCGGTGGCGCGATCCCCAACCTAGAGATCGCCCAGTCCCTGCTTGCACGCACTGGAGACGGCGTGGTCGTGAGCGTTTCCGTAGAGATATGCACAGCGACATTTCAGATGGAGGACGACCTCAGCCTGCTGCTTTCGAACACACTGTTCGGCGACGGGGCAGCAGCGGCCGTGCTTTGGACGAGACCTGTGGGATATGAGCTCGTGGCCTCGGCGAGCCGTTATGTGCCCGAGCAGCGCGATACCATACGCTATGTTCACAAACATGGCCAGCTCTACAATCAGCTTTCGCTTAAGTTGCCTGACCTTGTCCGGAAAGCCGCAGCGGAGGTCGCGGCCGATGTGCTGAAGCCACGGTCGCTCAAGCCTGCGGACATCAGGCATTGGGCGCTCCACAGCGGCGGAGAGAAGATTATCAACGCGGTGCGGGACGAGATCGGGCTGTCTGAAGAGCAGGTGAGTGCTACGCGCAGGGTATTGGCCGAGCACGGCAATATGTCATCGCCCACGGTCTGGTTCGTACTGCGTGAGATCGAAAAGCGAGGAATCGAACCCGGCGAGTGGTGCATCATGGTAGCTTTCGGCGCCGGTCTTTCGGCCCACGCGTTTCTCTTGCGAAAACGATAGCGCAGGCGAGAGGGTGCTTACGGGTCAGGATGCCGAGAAACAACGGACGCATGCACCTCTTGGCTAGCTCACGATGGTCTTGAAACGGAATCGCGGAAAGGGTATACTTCAAGTCACAATGAACCCGAAAAAAGCCGAACACTGCATGGTCTGTGGTTCCCCCCTTGAGTATTTGCAACAATCTGAGCAGTTGGCCTGCTCTTCCTGCGGGAACCGCGAAGGAGCTTCTATAAAATGCCCTCAGGGACATTTTGTCTGTGAGGCGTGCCATAGCCGGGACTCCCGGAAGATGATAGAGGATATCACGTTCACGACGCAGCTGAAGGAGCCCATTGAAATTGCCGAACTCATGATGAGCCATCCAGCGCTCCCCATGCTCGGCTGCGAACATGCCTTTATTGCGGCGGGAGCGCTGCTTGCAGCGCTCCGGAACTCACCATATGCAAAGGTCACCAACCAGGACATTCATGAGGTATTCGACAGGACTAAAAAGCAGGCCGTAGGCGGATATTGCGGCCTTACCGGGGTGTGCGGTATTGCACCGGCTGTCGGTGCTTGTTTCTCGGTGTTTCTCGGTTCACGGTGCGGCTCGGACACGGAGCAGAAAATAACCATGGACGCCGTGATCAAGGTTTCGCAGGGCATTGCCGACCTGACGGGGCCGAGTTGCTGCAAGGCCTACGTGCGCTCGGCGCTCGCCGCTGCCGCGGCAATCTTTGCTGATCGGTTCGGGATCGTGTTCCCGGTCGCGAGAGTATCGATAGTCTGCGAGGACAGCAGCAGGCATCCGCACGGGTGCCGCGAAGAGAAATGTCCCTATTACCATAAGCCGAGCAGAGATATTTTTACAGACACAATCAATATGTCGGCTACCGTCTGCCGTTCCTGAAAGCCTATCTGATTCGTCCGGTCAGGATGGATCACGGGGGGCGGTTACCTCACTCTTCATGGATGATCTTTTCATAACAATAAATTGCAAGAAAAATACTTGACAAAAACAGTCCTATATTATATTTTAGAATGCATTGGAATTGTTCTAAATTATTAAGTTTCAGAAAAGGAGAATGGCCATGTGTATGGATTATGCAAAAAAATGCAAGTGCGGAGCCCGATCCGCGAGTTTTAATTTCAAGGATTCGCTCCTGCCCGGCGAGGTCATCACCGAATTATATTGCCCGGAATGCTCGTCCGGCGTGCAGCGCGATTCCCGGACAATGATGCATGACAACGGTTGGGTCCTTCACTTTGAGATGGATATAGCGAGGTTCATGCTCGGCAAGCTTCCGGTCCCGCCCTCCGAGATCACCCCCGAGTACATCTTTGATGAGGGGTACTGTTGCTGGCGGGGGGTCACGCCGACCGACCATATTGACTCGCTCCGTGAGCGGGAGGAGATTCTTAAGTACGCGAAAACCGACCCGAAACGATACTTCAGCGAACTGAAGAGTTGGGGCAACAAGCGGATGGAGCGCTTGGCACGGGAAGGCTGGAGAAAGGCGCGCGAAGGGGAACCTGTTCATTTATAGAGTATCATCAATGCGAAACGGAGCGGAGGATGCCATGGATGTCATAGTTGAGAAGGTCCCCGGAGGCTTCAGCGTTGACGGGCTTGAATTGAAGAACGGGAAGTGCGGGTGTACAGCTGTATTGCCGTGCTGTTACAGTTGGTCGAAGGTCAAGCGGTCTGGGAATGTGTTCGCCTATGTGGGCAAGGCCACCAGCCCTGACAGCATGGAGAACTTCACCTGGAGCTATGCCGTAAAAAAGGGAGACTATACCGTTGAAGTCAATATGGAAGATGCGCGGGATAAAAAAATATTTTCAGGGTATTATCCTCCGCGCATCGAGGAATGGACGGGAAAGGGCTGGGAGGTCGTAAAGAAAGAGGGCGTGCGTGAAGATTTCAACGTTTGGCGCTGTTCGGCCTGCAGATGGCTCTACAAGGAACAGGTGCAGAAGGCCCCGTTTGAAAGCCTACCCGGCGACTGGAAATGTCCCGTGTGCAAGGTTGGCAAAGAATCCTTTGAAAGGGTCGCATAGACAACAAGCAGATGAAGGGACGTCAAAAACAGGGTTAAATACCGGCGCTTCTTTGGGTGGAATGAAGTGATTAACGCCAGAAATTCCGGTGACAATCTCACATACTACGGTTATGCCATGGTGGAGATCATGCAGAGTTTCACGTATTCACTGTAATTCTCGAGAACAGCGGTTATCTCAGCAACTCTTGTGCATTCTGTTATCACATCTATAATCAGGAGGAGGTCTTATGTCGAAGACAGAACAAAATTTGAAAGATGCATTTTCCGGTGAGTCTCAGGCAAACAGGAAATACCTCGCGTTCGCGCAGAAGGCTGAGGCCGAAGGTCATACGCAGGTCGCAAAGCTCTTCAGAGCTGCCGCAGAGGCTGAGACAGTCCATGCCATCAATCACCTGCGGGAGCTTGGTGGTATCCAGTCCACGGACAAAAACCTGAACACGGCACTAAGCGGCGAGTCCTACGAATTCCAGAAGATGTATCCCCAGATGATTGTGGACGCAAAGGCGGAAGGAATTCAGGGCGCTCTGCGGTCATTCACTCTCGCGAATGAAGTGGAAAAGGTTCACGCCGCGCTTTATGAAAAGGCCATCAAGAACCTCGATAGGAGCGTGGACGCGGATTACTGGGTCTGCCAAGTCTGCGGGTACACGGCCGAGGGCGAGGCACCCGACGAATGTCCCGTCTGCAAGGCGAAAAAACAGGCATTCAAAAGGGTAAATTGATGAAGAAAAATAGAAATCCAAGCGCGGTTCTCGTTTGCCCTGATGACCTTGTTCGGAAGCAGCTTCACGAGTGGGATCTGGGTCAGGAGGACGGGAGCGGGGAGAATCGTGGACCATTATGTCTCCGTGCCCTACAGGTCGTCAGCCTGCTTAAGCAGACCCCGGGATCAAAAAAAGAGATGTAGTCGTGAAGGTGCTCGCGTTCAACGGCAGTCCGCGCAGAGGCTGGAATTCGCAGACCCTCCTCGCCAAGGAATCCGGTGTTGACGTTTCTGCTCCACTGCCACAAAGAATGCGTCCATGTCAACAGGGAGGATGCATCTAATAAGAGTATTATCCTGGACAGGAACAGGAGATTGTCATCTTGAAAAATAACTAATCGGTGCAAGCGCAAGAGGAATGTCATTGTGGCGAAGCAAATTCGTCCTTGGTCCACCCGCCTTGCTCGGGACTGCTGCGCTCCCCGCAAATAAGCGATTTTACTGTTTTACATGCGTTGCGGGATGGCAGAGATGTTCAAGAATAATACAAGGAGAAATGATTCCGGAAAAATGACTCGTGCCGTGATGCAGTTTTGCCTATCTTCACTCTTTCTTTTTTTGTACATAGAACCATACCAAGGTCTTCTCATTATAGTATATCTGATGAGTATCCCCGTCGTTTCCTTTAACCTTGAAATATCTTTTTCGAACTTTGCCAGCAAAGTCTTCTTCAATCCACATGTCCAGTATTTCCGCAGCCTCAACTCTCTTCTCATGGAGAAGGAATTCCCGCGGGACTTCCTCTCCCCGATACCCAGAATACGTTATAACTTCAATTATATCATCCATCATGCCAACTCCTTAGAGGCAGGTCCTCTTTTTTATAGAGTAACGCCGTCAAGCCGAGTGAGTACTGCCTACAGCGGAAGATTGACTGCCACGATAAATTCATTGCTTGTTATCCTCCTATCGAGAGGAATGTACTCATCCACCTCTTAGCACGGGCGAGACTGGTCCATAATATTGATGTAGGCATTTTTTGAGCAATTGTCCGCGTATTCCCCCCCTAGCGAATGACTAGGAGGCGGGTCAAGCGGACAGGTTTGGTGATTGCTTTCGCGTTTTCTCTTTTGTGCCCTGTTGCTCAACATAGCGTCGAACTGTTTCAAGGGTCACCTTGCCAATGGTCCCTGCGAAATCCGCACGATGCCAGAAAACAGGCTTCCAGTAGAATCTTTTTATGTGGTCAGGGAATTCGTTCCTGATCCTTCTTGAGCTTGCAAATTTGAGGTTGTTTATAAGAGTCGATATATTGAGCGCGGGGTGGATGTCAATCAGCAAGTGCACATAGTCCTCTTTCCCACCAAATTCAATTAACCTGCAGCGCCAACTCTCGTGATACGGCAAGGCAGATGTCGCAGGTAATGGATAAATTATAGCAGACTCAGGAAGGTCCGAAGGAATCTACACGGGAGATCTCCCCGATTCAGCGACCGTAAACTCGTTGGCACTGGGCCTTCGTTTTCCATAGGATTTTCCGGTTTCTCGATTTACCCCTTCCGGCACCAGTTCACTCTTTCTTATTTACAGTATACTTATGAATACAATGCCGGAATCAGCATATTTCAAGGAGGTGACTCGTGATCATAGCAAATGAAGAAGTGAAAGAACTGACGACCGAGATTCCCGAGGGACACAAGCATCTGCGGACCACGATTGTGCTCCAGGACGGACGGGAGTTCGCGTTCCAGGAAGCTACGATAGCAAATCTCGTACGGGCGTACATCACGGTCAAGACCCATCCCGAACTGACGAGGGTGCGCTTGTCAGGGAGGAAGCTTGTCATGAAGAAAGCAGGATATGCGGAGTGGCAGCTATTGGAATGAGATAGTATAAAATAGCAGAGGTCAGATGCAGACAATGCACAGGAAATAGACGACACAAAAAAAGGGGGAGGAATATCCGTGTCAGGCATATGCTCCGAGATCTTTCAAACTCATCCACAGCTGCCTCCACTCGTTAACTCCATTTCACGACTGAAAGATAAAAGTCGTATGTTTCTTTCTGGGCAATTTGATACCCCTTGCTATTGACATCAGACATCTGATATCATGCATTTCGTATCAATTATTTTACATCTCGTTAAAAGGAGCTGAACGATGGAGTCAATCGGGAAACTGCTCGAAAAGGTAATAATTCTCTACGAAAAAAAGGAATACGACGGCGCTCAGAAAGCGGTCGATGAACTGCTCGCTTCTCATCCGGACTTTCACCGTGCACAATTCTTGAAGGCTGTGATCCTTGAAGAGACCGGGAGATCTGACGAGGCGGAAAAGCATTATGCTAAAGCAGGGAACAAGTTCACCCTCTGGATCCGTCTTGCCCTGCAGCTACACGACGTCGATCCGGAGAGGGCGATAACGTATTACGAGCGGGTAAGCAAGATGGACCCGCAGAACAATCTGGTCTGGTTCAACCTGGGGAACCTGTATGAAAAAATGCACAGGATAGAAGAGGCGCGGCTGTGCTTCAGAAACCTCTCACCGGTGAAGGAGATCGCCTCAAGGATATTTATCCCCCTGGGCTTCATGATTTTTCTTGTTGGTGGAGCAATCTTGATGATCCAGCACGGCGAAAAGGTCCTTTCGTCTCTCGTTATCGCATCTGCGGTCTTCTGCCTTGTCTGGCTGAAGCGGGATAGTGGTAAGGCCATGCAGATGCTGGGAAAGAAGATTAAATATAAATAGCATCAGCTAAAGAGAGGGTATGATGAAAACTCGGGAACGGAACTCTATAATTCTGATCGGCGTATGCGTACTGCAGCTCGTCTGCTACTGACGCTCATGCCGGACCGTCTGGCCTTGCATTTCGACGGTGCAGGAAACCCAATTGTGATATGAATAAGGAAAGAGCATTAAAGCGGATCGCTGCGGAAATCGCACGCTGTGCTCTCTGCAAAAAAGGAGGTACGGGGCAGGCGGTACCGGGCGAGGGGGATCCCGATGCCCGGGTTGTTTTTATCGGGGAGGCGCCGGGGAAGGAGGAGGCGAGGTCCGGGCGGCCTTTTATCGGGCGGTCGGGAAAGTTTCTGCGGCAGATGATAAAAGAAGCAGGTCTGAACGAGAATAAGGTTTTTATAACAAGTCCGGTCCACTATCTTCCGCTGCGCGGTACCCCTGAAAAGGAAATAATCATCCACGGCAGGAAACACTTATTTAAGCAGCTTTCCGTTATCGATCCGAAGATCGTTGTCCTTCTCGGCAACACGGCATGTCTAGCCATGCTTGACACGAAGGTGGAGATAACCCGGGCGCACGGCAGTACCGTGGAGAAAGAGGGGAGAACGTATTACGTTACCTTTCATCCCGCCTATGCCATGCGCTTTCCAGAAGGGAAAAAGCAGTTCATCCGCGACTTCAGGATATTAATGAGCATGATAAAGCCCTCTCATCCCTCACCTCATTAGTCGACACGGCGTATGGTTCATTATCGCTTAAATTGTACTGTTTCCCACTGCCATCGAACTTCACTTCTTCGGCACAGAGAGATGGAAGAAATGGGCGATGCGGTATCGTCGGTCGGCAAACCAGCGGTAAAAGATGCGGCTCAGCACCATCGTTCCGGGCAGCTTCAAGAGAAGCGCTACGGGTCGATACCGCCTGAGCCTTGCGAATATTTCGGGCAAGGCCTGCTCACCGTCAAGGATCCTGCCGTCAGGAAGCACGAGGTGCATTGCCTTCATGCATTTATCCCGTTTCACATCAGGAAACCGTCTATCAAGTGCTTCAGACTGGCACGGCACCATCTCGAAGGAACCTTCCTCCTCATTTTCCTCGATCCATGCCACGGTCGACGAGCATATTGGACAGGCACCGTCATAGATCAGTGTTGCTCTCGTCTTCTCTTTGATTGCCTCGCGTTCCATGCGTCCCCTGATGCATTAGCCGTCATACTTCTGCGGCTTCAGCACATCCCTCACGAGCCGCAGAGTGCCGCATATGCCACGGCTCTGCACGATAGTTTTGAATTTGGATAACCAGGAATATGTGAAGGAGAGAGGAGAGCAGATATTTTTCCGCAACTCGTAGTCGTATTCCCAGACCATAACCTGCAATACGCCCACGTCCATCAGTATCTTCCGTGTTTTTCCCCGGTCCCGGTCAAGGGAGTAGACGTTGATGGCACTGGGGTCGCCGTTCCAGTACTTTCCGCTCTCGATCTCGCCGGAGTCGATGTGCGGCGCTAGCTTCCCTGCAATTTCCTTGATGCGTTCTTCCCGGTCAAACACGATCCACTTGCCACCGCTACGAGTCCATGTTCTCCTGTCTATCACCCGCGGCATGTCGGGCATGAGCCATGTCCAGATATTGTCCTTGACGATCCGCATGGCGTTCTCCCGCCTCACCTTTTTTCATACCGAGCAAGCAGTAGACCGCGTTTCCCTTGCCATCGGCATGCATATGCAGCGGCATCCGCACGCTTACGCTGCGTCGTCTTTGCCCTCGTGAAGCCAAGCTTCGTAAAATACCGGAGCATGACAGTTGAACTGTATACAGTATTCACCTGCGCATATTTCATCAAATGTCGAACTATGGGGGCGCCGATTCCCCGCCGCCTGACGTCTTCAGTGACTGTTACGCAATTTGCATTGTGTTCAAAGCCCTTTTCCAGGATGGCGAAGCCGATGAGTCGGTCTCCTTCGGCAGCGACGACTACATCGGACTGCCTTAGGTCACGCTCCTCCTGCCCATGCTGTTTCAGATAGTCTCGTATACTGACCACATCCCACTCGGTTGCATGGCGGATGTAAACGGTCTTTCCCGTGATACTTGAAATTCCCGTAAAACGCGGATCTGGCATAGTTACATGCTCCTCTCTTGCACCAGCACTTATGCCCTCCAAGGGGAAAACGGTATAATTTCGGACAGCTGAGAGGAGATCGGATCCACCGTAGGGAACCGCCACCCATTTTTCCCTCAGCGCCGATATAGAGACACGCTACGTCGAAAGTGAAAATTAAAAAATCGAATCATTAACGTTACATCCCACCCCTCAAGGGTCGGCTTTATCAGGATAACATTTGTCCTATTTTTAGGATAGCTCCGGCCGGACCAAATGTCAAGGAACAGGACCGTCAGAAGTCATCTATTTGATGGGAAGACATGATGCCAGTGGTACACTGAGAAGAGCGTGAAAAAGGGGGCAGGGAAGACAAAAATGCAGGCTAATAACATGAAGATGAAACTAGGCTCCATCGATGATGTGCACATGAGGGTGCGAACCTCTTTGCGCGGTGCCAGAGGGGCAGCATTTCACCCGAATAACATCACTCTAGCATCCTTTATGCTTCCTTCGGAATTGTCACGCTCCTGAGCGCTTTCATGGGACCGAGGGTTTTCAATCGCGCTAGCCGCTGCTTGTCCTGAACAAAGAGCGACCCGGCAAAGGCTAGGGAATTGAAGGAAATATCTTCGAAATGCTCCTTTGACCGCGGTACAAGAAGCATCCAATCTCGCGACACGAGGAGACAGTAAGGCATAGATTGATGCGTGACTCGCGAGGCATCAGGCGTATTTAAACCGGTATTTTCGAGCATGGCTGAGTAGAGGTCGAAGGTTTTTTTTACGATATGCTCGGGGAAGTTTACGAGATCCCGGTCCAGGCGTACAAAGGAATGGAGGAAGGGGAATCCCGGAATAGTCGTGATTCCGCTCTGTGCCGCCCCGACGAGCAAAGGTTCGGTGGGGATAGCAGGACCGACCGGCGCCAGGGGGAGCGGCACGATCTGGAGGTGTTTATGCTGCTGGCTTGCGCCTGCTTCGCGGCCGCCGTTGTAGAAACCGAGACCGCTGTATTCGCCCATGCAGAGCCAGAGCGCCTCGAGATCTTTCATGGTCAGAAGAGTGTCCTGATCCTCAAAATGCCGGGTAATGATGAGCAAATGGTGTTCCACCACGTTGTACTTGTTCAGGATGGCCTGGTGCGTATCAGTAATATCCGCGACGATGAGGTCTTTCTCAGGCGGGAGAAAAGGGTTCACTTTCTTCCCTGATGCGCTCGCAGCCTCTTGCTGCTTCCGCGCCTCGTTTTTTTTCCGCAGACTCGTCAGGACCCTGACAAAGAACTTTAATCCTGCGTCTTCGATGAAGGTATGCTCTGTGGAGATCGGGAGCAACGCGCCAGTCTTGAGCGCATTCTGGGTGGTACTCTCGATGCTCCGCCATAATGTTCCCTTTTTCAGAACCATAGTTTATACCCTCTGAGGAGGCAAATGAATGCGGGAGAACAAAAAAACGTGTACGCACATGGATTATAGCATAGGATGGTGAATAGCGAATGGGAAGCGACTCTGAACCGAGGCTTGATCTCAGAAGCAGAATCCCTCTATCCGATACCCATGTCGGCCAGCCAGTTCCCTGTTTCAATCAATAGGCTCTCAGCTTTCTTATCATACATAAAATCTTTTCCCGCCAGTGGCCATCTCCATCAGGGAGTTCGGCGGAGCGAATCGGTCGCCATATTTTTTTGTGTACCCGGTGAGTTTATCAACGAGGACCTTTGCACCGATTTTGTCCGCATATCTGAGCAGCCCCCCGCGGAAAGGCGGAAATCCAATGCCGAAAATAAGCGCTGCGTCGAGAAGGTCCGGCCTGTCGATTATCATATCCTCGAGGCAGAGCGCAGCCTCTTTTATCATAAGCAGCACTGCCCGATCCACGACTTCTTCGTGGCTGATCTTTTCTTTGCCTCTTGATCCCGTCAAAATTTTGCTATATAGAGAAGTATCCGGTCCGCAGCGTTTCCCTCCCTGATATCGATAAAAGCCTCTGCCGTTCTTCTTCCCGTAATATCCTTCCTTATAGAGCATAGCGAGGAGACCCGAGGGCTTTACGCGCTCACCTAATCCCTGATACAGGATCTCGGCGACCTTGTTAGCGATATCGATACCGATTTCATCAAGGAGGATGAACGCGCCCATGGGCATGCCGAACTGAAGGAGCGCCCCGTCGATTTCCTCGATCGTCCCGCCTTGACCGAGCATCAAGACCGCTTCGCCGAGGTAGGGCATGAGGATACGGTTCACGAGAAAGCCGGGGCCGTCGTTCACTACCACCGGGAGTTTGCCAAGCACGCGTGAGAGCGTTGTGATGGCGGAGACGGCTTCTTCGGAGGTCTTTTTGCCCCGCACCACCTCAACGAGCGGCATTTTCTCGACCGGATTAAAAAAGTGCATTCCGAGAATGCGCTCGGGGTGTCGCGATACTGACGCCATCTCGGTTATCGAGAGAGATGATGTGTTCGAGGCGAAGATCGCACTCTCCCGGGCCACAGCCTCAAAATCGCGGAGGACGGACTTTTTGATGTCTATATCTTCGACCACTGCCTCGATGGCAAAATCAGCGCAGGCGAAGCCGGAATAATCCGTAGTGCCGGTGATGCGGTCGAAGCCGTCACGCGCTTGGATCGCGGTCAGGACCCCTTTTTGCCTCCTTTTATCGAATGTTTTCCATGATTCTTTCAGTCCTGCACCTACGGCCTTCGTATTAATGTCCTTCATCCTGACACTGATGCCTTTTTCCGCAAAGAGCTGGGCAATACCGCCACCCATGACGCCTGCGCCGATGACACCCATATGCGATATTTTATTGGAAGAAGGGCGAGGGGTTTTCTTCAGCGTCTCGTTCAGGTAAAAGACGGAGATGAGATTCTTTGATTCCTCGGTCGGAGCGAGCCGCCCGATTAGCTTCGCTTCGTTTATATATCCCGCTTCTTTGCCGTGTGCCAGTCCGTAGCGTATAGATTCGAGTGCTGCGAGCGGAGCGGCGTAGTTGCCTCGCGTTTCTCTGAGGACATTGTTCTCTGCCATCCGGTAGACGAGGGGTCGGGTAAGCGGATTCCCCTCAATTAATTTGGTGACAAATGAACGACGTGCCCGGACTTTTGCGGGACGCGGTTTCCCGATCGCTTTCATCGCTGTCGTTATGGCGATAGTGAGCAGCGTTTCCTTGTACGTCACTTCATCAGCAAGCCCTATCGCCCTTGCCTTTTTTGGATAGATCGATTTCCCCGTCAGGGTTATGTTGAGCGCATTTGTAAGGCCCACAAG
>DATJZV010000111.1:0-15819 GCA_035498715.1 Nitrospirota bacterium | reverse complement strand
GGTGCAAGGGTCTCCAGATAATTAACCACCGCATGAACGGTCCTGTTTCTCGCTTTGTGGTACACCAAAATACGGCAGGGGAACGAAGCCAATGCAAGCAGCCACGCTTTGAAGTTGCTTCGTTGAAAATTCATGACAAGGTCGAACTTTGACGCATGTAACCGTTTCCAGAGCCTAATGAAAGACATCAACGATTTGTGTGCGCCGCGCTTATCGTAAACGATCGTCTCGCTCACGGCAGGGTTGTATCGGAAAAGTTCCGCTGTCGCCGCTGAGCCGACGAGTAGCGTTATCTTGGCGTCGGGATATTTACTCTTGAGCGCTCGTATAACCGGGGTTAATTGAAGGACATCGCCAATAGCGCCGGGTTTAATAATGAAGATGTTAGTTATGCCCGTCGAGCTTTTCATAGGTTAGAAAAAACAATCGCATATTAGTATAAATCATCGTCTGACGCAAGCCCAAAATAGTCTTGTAGAGTGAATATCCATTTGTAAAAAGAACAAAAAATATCTTTACAAATAAAGAGGTTTCTCATATTATATTAAGATGTTTCAGCACGTCCTCACATCTCTCAAAGAGGGAAAATACCGGCTTGTGAAAAACGTTTTTCCTCTTTTCTGCTCGCTATTGTTCCTCGCCCAGCAGACTCAGGCCGGCCCGGATCCCGGACAGAAACCGATCCATAATGTAGTGACCGTCAACCATGCCTTTTCTGCGGGAGAACGGCTCACCTATCTCATCAGCTGGTCCAATATTATAGACGCAGGTACGGCTGTCCTGGAGGTCAGGGAAGAAGAAAAGACAGGCGGGAAAAAGGTCTATCGCATTGTTTCGACCGCGCGTTCTTCAGGGCTTGTTTCCAAGTTCTATAAGGTGAATGATACGATTGAGAGCATCATCGATTTCGAACATTTATACAGCCTTTATTACAGGGCTGATCAAAGCCATGGAAAGAGAATAAAAAAGAGAGAGATGACCTTCAACCAGTCGGAGGGGACGGTCGTTGTTGTTGATGCGGACGGTAAGCGGGACACCTATAGTACTCCTCCGGGTATACTCGACCCGCTCTCATCGCTCTATTACGTACGAACGCGTCAGGACTTTATCATCGGCAAGCCGATCGTCGTTGATGTTCATGATGATGATAAAAACTGGGCCGTTGAAGTACAGACGATAGGGAAGGAAAAAATCAAGACATCCTTCGGAAGTTTCGACACCATCAAGGTCAAGACCTATCCTCGGTATGAAGGCGTGTTCCAGCACAAGGGCGAGATCTACATATGGCTCACCGACGATGAGCGCAAAATTCCCGTGCTTATGAAGAGCGAAATATCGATTGGATCCGTCATGGCTACGCTTGTTGCGATGCAGGCCGGAGAAGAGAAGAAATGAGTCCGAATGTAGCATCAAAGCGGCTTATGAAGTATATCGACCGCTTTCCATCGACCCGTACGCTCGTGGTGGGCGATGTCGTGCTTGACCATTACATCTGGGGCAATGTATCCCGCATCTCGCCCGAGGCGCCGGTGCCGGTCGTGAACGTGACGAAGGAGAGTGTGCTCCTCGGCGGTGCCACTAACGTTGTAAACAATGTCTACACCCTCGGTGGCAAGGTAAGCGTTTGTGGTGTGATCGGGCATGATGAGGCGGGGAGGCAGCTCGTGCACATGCTGCGTGTTCAGGGCATCAACACGGACGGGCTCATCGTGGAAGACGACAGGCCGACGACAATCAAGACCCGCGTCATCGCTCACAGTCAGCAGGTCGTCCGTTTCGACCGGGAGACCAAGGTCGGTATCGATCGGGACACACACCGGCGAATCTTCGAATATATAAGGCAACAGGCGGATAGTGGCCTCGATGCAATCGTACTCTCGGACTACAGCAAGGGTGTTGTCACCAAGGACCTGGTGAGGGACATCGTGAAACTCGCAAGAAAGAAAGGCATAATCGTGTCTGTGGACCCCAAGGTTAACCATTTTGGTATCTACAGCGGGGTCACGATCCTCACGCCGAACACCAAAGAAGCCTCCATCGGTTCGAAAATCGAGATAGAGGACGAAAAGAGCCTTATCAAGGCCGGTGCTCTGCTCCTCAAACGTCTGAAGTGCGATGCTGTCCTGGTTACCCGGGGAGAACACGGGATGAGCTTGTTCGAACGCGGCGGCAGGGTGACACACATTCCGACCGTGGCACAGGAGGTCTTCGATGTAACCGGAGCCGGAGACACGGTGATCAGCACGCTCACCCTCGCCATGGCCGCTGGCGCAGGTATGGTGGATGCCGCGAGGCTGTCGAATTACGCAGCAGGGATCGTGGTCGGCGTCGTGGGGACGGCTACGGTGAAACCAGACGAGTTGAAGCAGAAGATTGCGGCTGGATGATGCCAGGTAATAAGGACGAAAGAAAAATAATGAGAAGTTCATTTCGAGGGGACGCATGAAAGGCATAATTTTGGCCGGAGGTAGCGGGACGAGACTCTATCCCATCACGAGAGGAGTATGTAAACAGCTCCTGCCTATTTATGACAAACCGATGATCTATTATCCGCTCTCGGTTCTGATGCTCGCCGGGATCAGGGACATATTGATCATTTCTACCCCTGTAGACCTTCCCAGGTTCAGGGATATTTTCAGTGATGGATCTGACCTGGGGCTCCGGTTTTCGTACAGGGAGCAGCTACGGCCAAATGGTCTGGCCGAGGCCTTTCTGATCGGTGCAGATTTTATCGGAAGCGATACCGTCTGTCTCGTGCTGGGAGATAATATTTTCTTCGGGCATGGTCTCACGGAACTGCTGAAGAAGGCCGTCAACGATGTGCATTCGGCTGGCGGCGCCACAGTGTTCGGTTATTACGTGAAAGACCCTGAGCGGTATGGCATCGTGGAGTTCGACAAGGGCGGAAACGTACTGTCCGTTGAGGAGAAGCCCCAGCAACCGAAATCCAGATACGCGGTGACAGGACTCTATTTTTATGATAACGATGTGGTGACCATTGCCAAGAGCATCAAACCCTCAAGCCGGGGAGAGCTCGAGGTCACGGACGTCAATAAAGCCTATCTCGCGAAGAAGAAGCTTCGCGTCGAGCTCATGGGAAGGGGATACGCGTGGCTCGATACCGGTACGCACGAAAGCCTGCTCGAGGCCGGTGACTTCATCGCGACCATAGAAAAACGGCAGGGCCTCAAGATGGCGTGCATCGAAGAAATCTCGTACCGTTTGGGATATATCGATAAGGAGAAGCTGTTGAAAGCCGCTGAGAATCACAAAAAGAACGCATACGGAGAATATCTCCGGATGGTCGCGGAACAAGAGGTCCCGAATGCCTTTTGATTTTCAGCAGCTTGAGATCCCGGGACCCATCCTGGTCCGACCCAAGGTCTTCGGCGACGAGCGTGGATTTTTCCTCGAACTCTACAAGCATTCAGATTTCGTGCGTGCGGGGATCAGGGAACACCTGGTACAGGACAACTATTCGAAATCCGTCCGCGGCGTGCTGCGGGGGCTCCATTACCAGAAATATCCAAAAGCCCAGGGGAAGCTGGTGCTGTGTCTTAGGGGGAAAATATTCGATGTTGCCGTGGACATAAGAAAGGCCTCTCCTTACTTCGGCAAGTGGGCGAGTGTGGATCTGTCTGAGGAAAATCACCTGATGCTCTATGTGCCCGCCGGCTTTGCCCATGGATTTCAGGTACTCAGCGACTCGGCAGACGTACTATACAAATGCACCGAGGAATATTCCGTTGCCGACGATCGGGGAATCATCTGGAACGATCCCGATATCAAGATCGCATGGCCACTAGGAGACCCTTTGCTCTCACCCAAGGATAAGATCCATCCCTTGTTGAGAGCTGCGGACAATAATTTTACCTTTACGACTCCAGCATGAGATATCTTATCGCAGGCAGAAACGGACAGTTAGCCCAAGCGTTCATCCGGATATTCGAGGAGCGGGCCTTCGATTTCAGCGCTCCCGACGAGTCTCGGCTCGACATCACTGATTCTGCCTCGGTGATCGACATCGTTGGCTCGTACAAACCTGATGTGGTCATTAATTGTGCCGCCTATAATCTCGTTGACAGAGCCGAACAGGAGCGGGAAAAGGCCTTTGCGGTAAATGCAACGGGCCCCGCGCATCTGGCGCGCGCTGCCGCAAAACGAAAGGCTTTTCTCGTGCATTTCAGCTCGGATTATGTTTTTGACGGACAAAAGGAAAACGGCCTGTACACTGAAAATGATGCTGTAAACCCGCTGAACGAATATGGCAGGAGCAAGCTGGCGGGGGAGGGCGTGGTCCGGGAAGAGGCCGGTAAATCCCTTGTTTTGAGACTCAGCTGGGTTTTCGGCGAGGGCAAACAGAATTTCATCTATAAACTCATGCATTGGGCTCAAAGCAACGAATACCTGAAAATCGCGTGCGACGAATTTTCGGTGCCGACACATACCGATACTGTGGCACACGTTACCCTGAAAGCGTTGGAACAGGGGGTGACAGGTCTCTACCACCTTACGAACAGCGGTTTCTGCTCGCGGTATGAATGGGCACAAGTGGTCTTCAGGGAACTCGGCATCAATAAATTTATACGACCAGTGGCCTCGACTGTTTTCAATCTTCCAGCAAAACGTCCAGGATTTTCGGCCATGAGCAATGAAAAGCTTTCTCGTCTGCTCGATATCCGGATTCCCTCCTGGGAAGAAGGCGTCCGGTCATTTCTCCACGAGAGGAAGTTGTTGCATGAATAACATCTCAGATTTGCCGCAAAATAAAGTCGCCAACCTTCAGCCGGATAAATCGAATATACTGGTAACCGGCGGTGCGGGATTTATCGGCTCGAATTTCATCAGGTATGTCTATGAAAAAACAGATTTCCGTGGGACCATCGTAAATTACGATAAGCTCACTTATGCAGGAAACCTCCTGAACCTCGATGATATTGCGAAAAAATTTGGTGGCAAGACCTATTTTTTCGAACGCGGCGATGTACGCGATTACAATAAGATCAGGGAGACCATCAACAAATATGGGATCTCGATTATCGTACACTTTGCCGCGGAGAGCCATGTCGACCGTTCAATATTCGGCCCCAAGGATTTCATTGAGACGAACATCAACGGCACGTTTAGCCTTCTTGAAGCAGCGCGCCAGCTCTGGGCCGGCAGAGATGACGTCCGGTTCCATCATATTAGCACGGATGAAGTGTATGGATCCCTTGGCGATACAGGGTATTTCACCGAAACGACACCCTATGATCCCCGAAGCCCTTATTCGGCATCCAAGGCGGGGTCCGACCATATCGTGAGAGCCTATTACCATACCTATGGGCTGCCAGTCACTATTTCCAACTGCTCAAACAACTACGGTCCGTATCACTTCCCGGAAAAACTGATTCCCCTCATGATCCTGAATGCAATTGAAGGGAAAAGCCTGCCTGTATACGGGGACGGCAGGAACGTAAGGGACTGGCTTTATGTCGAGGACCATTGCGACGCGATCTGGCTGATCTTGAAAAAGGGGGAAAAAGGGGAAACCTACAATATCGGCGGCGAGTGCGAAAAAAAGAACATCGACGTCGTAAAAATAATCTGTGAGATCCTGGAGGATCTCTATCCCGTCAAAAACAATCCCCATCTGAAGAAACTGGCGCAGAACATCAATCGGTACAGCGATCTGATTACTTTTGTGGCGGACCGCCCCGGCCATGACCGGCGGTACGCCATAAACTGTAACAAGATCAAGAACGAACTCGGATGGCAGCAAAAGCATTCATTTGATGAGGGGCTTCGTCATACCATCGCCTGGTATCTGAAGAACCACGAATGGGTGGAACGAGTCAGAAGCGGCGAATACAGTACTTGGATCGAAAGAAACTATACGACGCGAGACGCATAACGAGGGAGAAGGATGAAGATTTCTGTAATTGGAACGGGCTACGTAGGCTTGGTGACCGGGACCTGTCTTGCCGAAAGCGGCAACGATGTCATCTGCATGGATATCGACAAGAAAAAAATCGAGTTGCTCAATACCGGCGTCGTGCCCATATACGAACCGGGATTAGAGGAATTGATCAAACGGAATGTGGCTCACGGACGGCTCAGCTTTACTGCCGATATGTCACGGGCAGTGCGCGCATCGCGTGTGATATTTATCGCCGTCGGCACTCCTCCCGGGATGGATGGCTCGGCAGATCTCAAATACGTACTCGGTGCGGCCACGGAAATCGCAAGATACATGAACGGCTATAAACTCATTGTCAACAAGAGCACGGTCCCTGTGGGTACGGCCGACAAGGTCAGTGCCGTTGTCGCCGGTATGACCAAGTACAAGTTTGAGGTTGTATCCAATCCAGAGTTTTTGAAGGAAGGCTCGGCGATTGAAGATTTCATGAAGCCGGATCGCATCGTGATCGGGGCCGACAGCAACCGTGCGATGCAAATCATGCATGACGTCTATGCGCCATTCTTGCGCAAGGGAGACCGAACGCTTGTCATGGATGTCCGGAGTGCAGAAATGACAAAATACGCATCCAATGCAATGCTGGCGACCAAGATTTCCTTTATCAACGAAATGGCCAACATCTGTGCAAGCATGGGGGCGGATATCGACAGTGTTCGCCGGGGAATGGGGTATGACAAGCGCATCGGTTTCGAATTCCTCTTCCCGGGTGTTGGCTATGGGGGCTCCTGTTTTCCCAAGGACGTCAAGGCGCTGGTTCAGACAGCAAAGGACTGCGGATTCGAAGCAAAGGTCTTAAAAGCGGTGGAAGCCGTAAATGATCATCAGAAAATGGTTTTGGTTGAGAAGATCATTAGCCACTTCAGCGCCAAAGCAGCGAAAAAGGGGAGAGCAAACAATCCCTCCCTGGCAGGAAGAACCATTGCTGTCTGGGGACTTTCGTTCAAGCCACGCACCGATGATATGAGGGAAGCTCCGGCGGTGGTCATCATCAGCAATCTGCTTCGGGCAGGCGCAGAGGTAAAGGCGCACGACCCCGTGGCTATGGAGCAAGCGCGAAAGATCTTCAAGACAAGGATCACGCTCACGGATGATGGATACGAGGCGCTCCGCGGCGCAGATGCACTCGCCGTGGTGACCGAGTGGAACGAGTTCCGCGCACCTGATTTCCAGAAAATGAAGAGACTAATGAAAAAACCGGTCATCTTCGACGGAAGGAACATTTACAATCCGACAGAACTGAGGAAGGAAGGTTTCTTGTATTACGGCATCGGGAGAAGATAAATGAACCTGGTGGACGATGTCTTATGCAGGATGGGATAATCGTAATAATTATACATGCACGTTATCATGCACCCTTTTCATGCATATCGTATTTCTACCGTCAAGTGAAGGAGAGAAATGAGAATACTCGTTACCGGCGGCGCGGGGTTTTTGGGATCGCATCTGTGTGAACGCCTGCTTGTCGAAGGACACGAGGTGCTCTGCCTCGATAATTTTTTCACGGGCAGGAAAAAAAATGTCGAGCACCTGCTGAACCATCCGTATTTTGAGCTGATCCGCCATGATATTACCCTCCCTATCCTGCTTGAGGTGGACCGGATATACCATCTGGCCTGTCCCGCTTCTCCTATCCATTATCAATATAATGCTATTAAGACCATCAAGGCCAACGTGATTGGTACGATCAATATGCTCGGCATCGCAAAGCGGGTAAAGGCTAGGATACTCTTCGCCTCTACCTCTGAGGTGTACGGCGACCCTGCAGTGCACCCTCAAAGAGAAGACTACTGGGGAAATGTGAACACCATTGGCATACGAAGCTGTTACGACGAGGGCAAGCGCGTCGCTGAGACTTTAATGATGGACTACCATCGCCAGAATGGCGTAGACATCAAGATAGTTCGTATATTCAATACCTACGGCCCCCGGATGCTGCTAAACGACGGACGTGTCGTGAGCAATTTCATTGTTCAGGCGTTGAAGGGCGAGGACATCACCATTTACGGCAAAGGCACACAGACGCGCTCATTCTGCTATGTCGACGACCTTATTGAAGGCATGGCGCGCATGATGGACGCGAAAAACTTTACGGGTCCGGTCAACCTCGGGAACCCCGAGGAATACACAATTCTGGAACTCGCGCAGAAGATCATCGTTATGACCGGATCGCGATCGAAGTTAACGTACAAGCCGCTTCCTTCCGATGACCCAACGCAGCGGCAGCCCGATATCACGCTCGCTAGGCAAAAGCTGATGTGGGAACCAGCTGTTTCGGTGACTAACGGCTTACAGAAAACCATCGAATATTTCAAAAATGAATTGTCCCGTTAGGACGCTTAACGGCGCCCGCTGTTTTGTTGGCTCAGCATAATCATGGATACGACTCGCGCACCAATTATAGCGGTCATTCCCGCTCGGTATGGTTCTACCCGGTTCCCCGGCAAAGCGCTCGTCCTCATAAAAGACAAACCCATGATCAGATGGGTGTATGAGCGTACGCAACGTTCGCGCTTAGTCGACCGGGTTGTTGTAGCGACCGATGACAAGCGTATACTGCAGGCGGTAACGGCCTTTGGTGGAGAGGCGGTAATGACTTCAACGGAACACCCTACAGGTACGGACCGGGTCGCAGAGGTTGCAAAAAAACTCGATTGCGATATCGTTGTGAATGTTCAAGGAGACGAGCCGCTCATCCATCCTGATATGATTGACCAGGCTATTGTCCCATTTCTGGATGATCCATCGATTCCCATGGGCACGCTCTGTAAAGAGATCGACAATGCCGAAGAGGCATTCGATCCGAACGTGGTCAAGGTCGTATTCGACGGAAATGGTTTTGCGCTCTATTTTTCGAGGGCTCCCATTCCCTGGGACCGTGATCACTGGTCCGGAAAAAGCTCGTTCGCCGAGCCGGCTCTCGTTGGTCCCATGTATAAACATATCGGCCTTTACGTCTATCGTCGAGACTTTCTCTTGCACTACGCAAATATGCCCCAGACCCCGCTCGAAGCCTCGGAGAAGCTCGAACAGCTCCGGGCGCTTGAATCGGGATACCGGATAAAGACTGTCGTGACTGAGTACGAATCCTTTGGTGTTGACATCCCCGAGGATTTGAGTAAAATATTGCAACGTCTTGAAGAAAGAAGAGACTAAGCATGGAAAAGAAAAAAGTTCCTACAAAGTACATTTTCGTTACCGGTGGCGTGGTCTCGTCGCTCGGAAAAGGGCTTGCGGCGGCATCGATCGGTGCGCTCCTCGAAAGCAGGGGACTGAAAGTCACATTTCTGAAGCTCGACCCCTACATTAATGTGGATCCCGGAACGATGAGCCCATTCCAGCATGGGGAGGTATACGTAACCGACGATGGGGCAGAAACTGACCTAGATCTCGGACACTATGAGCGCTATACTAACGTCACTACCGGGCAAAAAAATAATTTCACTTCCGGCAGGATCTATTATAACGTTATTTCCAAGGAGCGGAGGGGCGATTACCTTGGAGGAACAGTCCAAGTCGTGCCGCACATCACCGACGAGATTAAACGCTCGATCACCGATCTCGCTAACGACGAAGACGTTGTAATCGTGGAGATCGGGGGCACTATCGGCGATATTGAGAGCCTTCCGTTCCTGGAAGCCATCCGCCAGCTGAGATACAGCCTCGGTAGGCAAAACGTGCTTTATGTTCACCTAACACTCGTGCCGTTCATCAAAGTCGCCGATGAACTTAAGACAAAACCCACACAGCACAGTGTTAAGGAACTCCTGTCCATCGGTATCCAGCCAAACATCCTCGTTTGCCGAAGCGACCGGCCGCTTCCCAAGGAGATGAAGAGGAAGATAGCGCTGTTCTGCAACGTGGAAGAGAACGCGGTCATTACGGCCCAAGACGTGGAAACGATTTATGAGGTGCCCCTCCGTCTGCATGCAGAAAAGATTGATGATCGGATCGTCGAGGCACTTGAGCTCAAAGCATCGGACAATGATCTTAAGACGTGGGAAACGATCGTCGAGCGTATAAAACATCCGTCGAAAAGCGTCATCATCGCCCTTGTCGGGAAATACATCGATCTTAAAGAGGCATACAAAAGCCTGTGTGAAGCGCTCACGCATGGAGGGGTCGCCAACGACGCGAGGGTGGATATCTGTTGGGTGGACTCCGAAGACATCGAGAGCAAGGGAGCGGCAGAAATGCTCAAAGGCATGGACGGTATCCTCGTTCCCGGTGGGTTCGGCATCCGCGGCGTCGAGGGGAAGATAGCTGCGGTCAAGTATGCGCGGGAAAACAAGGTACCGTACTTTGGTATCTGCCTCGGCATGCAATGCGCCGTAATCGAGGCCGCGCGGAGCCTCGCGCATCTCCAGAACGCGAACAGTTCCGAGTTCGACCAGAAGACACCGCATCCTGTTATTTACCTTATCGAACAGTGGTACGATTATCGCAATAAGACTATCCAAAGGAGAGATATGACAAGCGACAAAGGTGGCAGTATGCGCCTTGGTGCATACCCATGCAAGATAGAGAAAGGCACGCTTGCATATCAGGCTTACGGAAAAGAAGAAATTTCAGAAAGACATCGTCACCGTTATGAATTCAATAATAAATACAAGGAACAATTGAAAGCCGCAGGCCTGGTGATCAGCGGTACATCTCCCGATGGCGAACTTGTTGAGATCGCCGAAATCAAGGACCACCCCTGGTTCCTTGGCTGCCAGTTTCACCCGGAGTTCAAATCAACGCCTCGAAAGCCCCATCCGCTTTTTACGGCATTCATCGGAGCCGCATTGCGGAATAAAGAACAAGGTATGAAGCAGTGACCCGAAAAATTCTTATCAGGAATGTCTTGCTCGGCGCTAACAACCCAGTGGTTCTCATCGCCGGGCCGTGCGTGATAGAATCGGAAGTCGCCACCCTGGAAACCGCCGAGCGGCTCAAGCGCATCACAACGGACCTCGGCATGCCGTTCATCTTCAAGTCCTCCTACGATAAGGCAAACCGCAGTTCGGTCAAGTCATACCGGGGGCCTGGATTGAAAGAGGGGCTCCGCATACTCGGCCGCATAGGCAGGGAACTCGACCTACCGCTCATTTCTGACGTACACCGTTTTGAAGAGATCGGTCCGGCGGCAGAGGTCCTCGATATTCTCCAGATCCCGGCGTTCCTCTGCAGGCAGACCGATTTCGTCATGGATGTGGCAAGGACCGGCAGGGTGGTGAACATCAAAAAAGGGCAATTTCTAGCTCCCTGGGACATCAAGAACGCTGCGGAGAAGGCAGTATCAACAGGAAACGACAGGATATTCATAACGGAGCGGGGTGTGTCATTCGGTTATAATAATCTCGTCGCTGATATGCGTTCCTTGCCAATCATACGCGGACTCGGTTATCCTGCGGTATTCGACGCGACCCATTCCGTCCAGCTTCCGGGGGCAGGGGGGACCGCGTCGTCCGGGGACCGGCAGTTCGTGCCGCACCTTACCAGGGCCGCAGCAGCGGCCGGGATTGACGGGCTGTTCATGGAGGTACATGCTTGTCCTGACAAGGCGCTCTGCGATGGGCCGAACATGCTGAGCCTTGACGAGCTTCCTGCGCTCCTTAAACAGGTCCAGGAAATAGACAGGATCGTAAAACGATGAAAGATCAGGCGAAACGAGTTCTGAAGATCGAAGCCGATGCGGTTGCTGCGCTCATCGACCGCATTGACGAACGGTTCGAGCAGGCAGTAGAGATGATCCTGGACTGCAAAGGCCGCGTAGTGGTGACGGGCATGGGCAAGTCCGGCCTCATCGGGAAGAAGATCGCGGCCACGCTCGCCTCAACTGGCACGCCAGCACTATTCCTGCATCCAGCTGAGGGCATCCACGGCGATCTGGGTATGGTTACGAGAGGGGATACTGTGATAGCCCTGTCCAACAGTGGCGAAACCGAGGAGATCGCGAGGATGCTACCTTCGCTCAAGAGGCTTGGTATCAAGCTCATTGCGCTTACGGGCAATACCGATTCAACGCTCGCGAAGAACTGCGATGTGGTGATCAACGTCGGTGTCAAGGAAGAGGCCTGCCCCCTCGGGCTCGCACCTACCGCAAGCACTACAGCTACTCTGGCCATGGGCGACGCCATTGCCGTCGCTCTTCTCGACAAGCGCGGGTTCAGAGAAGAAGATTTCGCCTGTTTCCATCCCGGCGGCACGCTCGGCAAAAGATTGCTGCTCCGCGTGCAGGATCTGATGCATATTGGCGACGCAATTCCCGCTGTTTCGGAGGCAACCCTGATCAAGGATGCTATTTACGAGATCTCTTCCAAGAAGATGGGCATCACCTCGGTATTGGACGGCGCTGGAAAGCTGATGGGGGTTATTTCTGATGGCGATCTACGGCGGTGGATGGAAAGAACCGAGAAGACCGGTGAAAATCTTCTGGCAAAAAGAGCCAAAGACATCATGACCAAAAATCCCAAAGTCACTAATAGAGAAGCGCTTGCCGCCGAGGCAGTGGCCATCATGGAAAGGAATTCTATTACCTGTCTAATCGTGACCGACCGTGATGCGAAACCCGAGGGAGTGATCCACCTCCATGATCTGTTGAAAGCGGGTGTGGTGTAGAGCAGGAAGAACAGAGCAAGGCGCATCATAAACAGTACGCCTTGCACTCTCCTCCTTGCCGACAGGTCACCTTAATCATTCGCCCGAAGAACACTATGAACAAAACAAAACTGAGCCTAAATGCGAAAGCGAAGAAGATAAGGCTGCTCCTCCTTGACGTGGACGGGGTGATGACCGATGGGAGGATCATCCTCGATAATCTGGGGAACGAGCTGAAAGCGTTCCACGTGCGCGACGGGCACGGGATCAAGCTCGCTCAGAAGGCAGGGATCATGGTCGGAATCATCACGGGCAGGAAGTCCGCGGTGGTGAATATCCGTGCCCGCGAACTCGGCATTCAAGAGGTCCATCAGGGTGCGCATGAAAAAATCGCCGTGTATGACGCCCTGATCGCAAAATATGGCTTCCGGGACGATGAGGTCGCGTACATAGGAGACGACGTTGTGGACGTGGATATCTTCAATCGGGTCGGTATTGCCGCTGCTGTCGCCGATTCGGACCCGGCTGTCAAGTCCCATGTCGACATAGTTACCAGGACCGAAGGAGGCCGGGGTTCTGTACGTGAGGTCATCAATCTCATCCTGAAAAGCCAGGGCAAGCTGCACGTTTCATGAGCGACCGGGCAGTTAAGACGCGGAAATGGCTGCGCCGCCTGTCATTGAAATGGACGGCCCGGCTCATTCGGTTATGTGCCCGGCTTTTACCATACCGTTTCGGCGTATGGTCGGGCGGACTGCTCGGGACTGTTGCGTTCTACGTACTACCGCGGGAACGAAAACGGGCATTGCAACACCTGAGACTTGTATTTCATGAGAAGGGCGATGTATGGGTGCGACATACCGCCCGGCGTTGTTTTATACACCTGGGTAAGGCCCTGCTCGAACTCATGCTCATGAACAAGGAGCGTCTAGCTCGTTTTGTAAATATCCAAGGAGAAGAGAATCTTCAAAATGCGGTTGCCCAGGGCAAAGGCGTTGTCTTCGTTACGGGCCATATCGGCAACTGGGAGCTCTTGGCCGGTGCCGTTGCATTGACTTACCCGGCCAGCGTAGTTGCGGCCCCGATCGAACCGGAAGAGGTCAATGACATGATCGTGGGCCTGCGTGCCGGCATGGACGTCAGGACCATTCTGCGAGGAAAGCCAGGCGCATCGCGGGAATTGATACGGGTATTCAAGGAGAACCGGATACTCGGCATCCTTATTGACCAAGACACGGATGTCGAGAGCGTATTTGTGGACTTTATGGGCCGGCCGGCCTGGACCCCTACGGCGGCTGCATCCATGGCACTGAGGTTCGGGGCGCCTTTGTTATTCGGGTATATCCGGCGGGGTGAAAACAACAGGCATACGATCACCGTCGAAGGCCCTCTTGATCTCATGCGAACTGGCGATGACGAAAAGGACATCATCGCCAATACAGCCATGCTCACGAAAAAGATAGAATCGTGCATACTCGAAAATCCTGAACAATGGGTCTGGATGCATAGGAGGTGGAGGAGACAACCGTGAAAATATTCAACGTACCGAACCTTCTTTCGATGAGCAGAATCCTGTCCGTGCCCGTTTTCATTATCCTCATGCTCGAACCGAGTCCGGTCCGAGCGCTCATTGCAGGAATCGTTTTTTCGCTTGCATCAGCAACAGACTGGCTTGACGGCTACCTTGCGCGCAAGTGGGGCCAGGTGACCAAATTCGGCAAGCACCTTGACCCTATCGCAGACAAAATATTGATCATGTCCGCGCTGGTCGTCCTGGTGGAACTACGGTCTGATGTCGTCCACTCCTGGATGGCCATCCTGATCATCGGCAGGGAGTTTGCTGTTACCGGCCTCCGTTCCATAGCCGCAAGCGAAGGGATTGTCATTCCTGCCGAGCCCGTGGGGAAATACAAGGTCGGCGCGCAGATTGCCGCAGTACTTCTCCTCCTGCTTGATTATTATCTGAATAGGGGATGGATGGCCGATTTGGGACGAGTCGCGCTCTGGATCGCGATGATACTGGCAGTATATTCAGGTATACAGTATTTCCGGTCTTACTGGAACAAACTCGATCTTTAGTTCGGTTTATGTAAGGTATAAAATTAACTAAACAAAGCGACCAAACTAAACAAGCGCCAGTTCTATAACGAAGTGCAACACTTGGGGTAGCCATGCTATCCTAAGTGTCTATGCCAAAACCTTATAAGCAGTTGTCCCAATCCGAGAGAGAATATCTCGCTAGCCTGTTCTCAGAAGGATACAGTCTTGGTGATATTGCTAAAGCTCTCGGTAGGAGCAAGAGCACAATATCGCGTGAACTTGCTCGAAACTCACCGCCCGAGCGTCTGCGCTATACACCCTGCCGGGCACATGCTCGGGCCTGTGAACGAAAGACCATAGCAAATACGCACGAACGGCTGAAGAATGACTTCATCCGGCAGTACGTAAAAGACGGCCTCGAACGGGGGTGGTCCCCGGAGCAGATCTCCGGGCGAATACGGATCGATCATCCAGGGAACTTCATTAACCACGAGGCCATCTATCAGTATATCTATCATCCCCGGAACCCAAACCGTCTGGAGATGATCAACCTGCTGCGCCGTGCCCACAAGAAGCGGAGAAACAAGGGCATCGGCAGAAAAGAGCGAAAAACCAAGATTCCCAACAGGATTCCGATCGATGCCCGACCGAAGTCCGTTGAGAGTCGCCGCCGTTATGGCCACTGGGAAGGCGATAGCCTGATCTCCCGGAAGAGCAAAGCTGCCTTAAACACCTTGACCGAGCGCAAGAGCCGGCTTGTCCTGATCACAAAGCTTTCCCGGAGGGGTGCAACGGAGACGAATAAGGCGATCAGTAACCGCCTCAAGAAGCTGCCGGCAAGAGGTCGTCAGACCCTCACCCTGGACAACGGGACCGAGAATGCAAAACATGAGCACCTCTCGGCCAAGCTCGGCATCAAGTGCTATTTTGCCCACCCCTACGCATCCTGGGAACGAGGCACGAATGAGAACATCAATGGTCTCATTCGGTGGTACTTGCCAAAGGGGACCGACTTCAGTAAGATTACCCCAGAGCAAATAGCTCAGATCGAATACTTGCTTAACAGCAGGCCGAGAAAGTGCCTCGGTTATAAAACGCCATTGGAGGTTGCAGCCTCAAGCGTTGCACTTCGAGATTGAACTCGCGAAGCCAAAAAAACTAAAGAATTATCGAGCCTATGAATGCTCTATTTACCATACTAGCCGTCCTCCTTTCCTACCTCATTGGTGCAGTGCCCTTCG
>DATJZV010000110.1:0-5458 GCA_035498715.1 Nitrospirota bacterium | reverse complement strand
TACTCATCGATACCCCCACCACCCGCGCCCGTCTGCAGAATGATCACCCCGGCTACCACATATCTGATGCTGGATCGAAGTTGCCTTCCAGGTCGTCCATCAGTTCATTAGCCTCATGTTCGCCTTGAAGCCTCGGTTGCGGGGGCATCTGGTACCTAAGGCGCTTGTACTCCGTAAACTGGTGCTCCCCGCCGACATAGGCACACTTGCAGTTGTCGGGATCAGGATACACATAGATCACTTCGCCGTCTTTCTCCGCTCTTACCATCTTAAGTGGCTTGAATGCGCTCAATTTAGCTTGCTCTTCAGCTGTGGTCGCCAGCTTCTTGGTAAAACCCGCCTCAAGGAGAAAATCTTCCGTTCTCCTGGCCTCATGTTTGCTGATCGTTCCGCAGCTGGTTAACATAGATGAGATGACAACCACACAAACGATCAAATATACCAAAGCTTCTTTTCCCATGGTTCAATACCTCCAAATTACGCGACTGACGCGGCCGACCTTTGGCTGCTTTGTTGAACTGACTGTTCGCAATCCATTGGTTGGTTAACCCAACTCCATCCTGCAACCGTTTTTCGGCTTTCAGAGCATACCGATCTTCCGGATTCAGAATCCGCTATCATTTGGTCCTTACAAACTCGATATTGAAGGTTTGCCTCTCTACCGCCTGGAAGTAGGTTCCTTTCAACCGGTCGGACTTCGGATCATACTGCAAGTCGTATTTTGATCCCGGGTAGTTGACATCGCGCAGCTCAACGAACAGATTGATCTTTCCGCCTTTGCGGCTCCACGTTGCGCTGAAGACCTTGATCGGCCTTGGATTGAAGTAGGCTGCCGAAACGCTGCCGTCCTTCTTGATCTCGCTCAACTCGAGAATATATCCCCCATCGGGCCGGACCCATCGCCCTTCCAGTCGCTGGAGATCGGTCTGGACTGGCGTTTGCTTTAGGGTTTGCTTTGTGGAATCTCCGTCCTGGGCGAAAACCGTCCCAAATGTTGGCCACAGCGTTCCCACCATACAGATAACAGCAAGCACAAAGAGAAGGGAAAAAGTACGCGTTTTTCTCCGTTCCACACCGAGTGTTGCGCGATTCGGAATTTTCATCATCGAGGTGCGACATCTATAAGGCATGAAGGTTCATCCTTTCACTTCTCACCTGATTACTGATCTGCCCTGACCGGCATTTGAGTTGACGGACAGTGCCAGGCTCACACGGCGCGTTCTGTGACTCACGCTCTTCCTCCTTTTTTGTTCTTCTCTTTGTTCCTTACTTCGAACCTGTCATCGTATCATCTTTAACCTCGCAAACGCATCATAGAATACTAATACGAGTCCGTTGACGCTTCCTCACCCCCTTCGTAGTTCCGGACATTTCAGAATCATCAGACATGGCTCTTCAAAGCGCGCATCTAATAAAATAATGATTCTTATTCTTTTTTCCAAAAACGATCAACCGGTTGACTTCTTCTTTCCCGTAACGGGATAGATCAATGTCCTAAAATCTTCTGCTGAGACCTCAATGAGACTCCAACACGCTTCTAAGCTTGGCAAAGTGCTCTGAAATCGCATCCTCCACTCTCCGACGTCCAACGGGGCGTTTGAGGCTGCTGCCGAAGCCCGCCACCTGGTCGGTAAAGGTGCGGTTTGCGCAGAATACCACCGTACCGCCTTCGTAGGGTACGCATCCGATGGTTGTTAACATTGAGTTGTAAGTGTGCTCAACATAAAACTGCAGTTCGGCGACAACGCCATAATGGCTGCGGATATCCGCCATGTAATGGGACAACTGGAATGCTGGTCGATTATCCATCTTCGTCTTAAACCAATAGAATTCGTTTGCAATGCTCTTGTCAACTTCTTCCGGGTATTTCAAAAGGGATTGGTAGAAATCAGGAAAATGACTCTCCAGTAGCTTGGTGGACCCGACGGCAGCGGTCAGTTCTTTTCTTGGATAAGAATGTTTGCCCCGGCCGCGATCGTAGGGCTTTACTGCTTCCAGCCCCTGGATCAAATACGACCGATAGCGTTCTACAAGAATTCGTCGCAGGAGCAGGGAAACCTTATCTCGAACGGCTGAATCCTTTGGATTAATAACCTGGAACTGTTTGATTTCGTCGGGGCTGAAGTTGAAAGTTTCACCGCCCTTGAAGTTAAGCAATTTTTTGACCTCAGATGATTCTTCTTCTGTAAAACCGATGGGCTTAAAATTTTCTTCCTCCGCCGGGCTGCTCTTCCTGGTGCTCCGTATCATTTTGTACTCGATTATGTCACTGTTCTGCCGAAAAGACTCCCCATCCAGATAGGCCGCGACAACTTTTTTCATGGGTACCTTGACCACCAGCATGACGGCTGCGACTCCCAGCTCATGCCGTAGCTGTTCCATCTCCGGCATGCCGGTGGAAAGTATCTTGCCATCGAGAAGTGCTTCTTTATGGGATTTATCGAAACTTAGATGCGCCATCATCTGGTCGATAGTTATCGGCGGCTCCTGGTCCGCGCGTGCGACTTCAGTGACAAAATTCAGCGCTAAAATAAGAAACGCTGCCATGAGGATACGGAGCGTTAATGTGGGGCCATATGCTGCCATGACACTCACCTCTTTCTTTGAATGATTGACTCCCTCCAGATATCCGTCGGGAGTTAGGGGCGATTCGAGAACCCCTATGCTTCCTCCCACTTTTCGTTCTCCGGAGATAGAGATTCACAAAGGCCGCTTTGCTATGTTCACGATATTGTTAAGGCTAATATACATCACCGACATCAAGCCACGGCGCCTATAATAAGGGTCAACTGTAGCACTTTTCTCGATGAGGATGACGAGCCAAGCCAGCAAGAAGCCGACCGAGCCTACGATTGGCATCAAATGTCCCATCAGCGACACCAGACCGCGGTGCTTGAGATCTGGCCAATCTAACTGCTTTGCTTCAGCCATCTTGCAGATACGGTCGTGCTCGGCGCGCCATTGCCAGATCGCATAGGTGGCCGCACCCACGGCCACCAGGACCAGGACCGGCAACAACATGCCGATCAGCGGAATCAGCGTCAGGAAGAGCCTGACCGCGCCCGCCTCCGGGCCCACCACACCCTTCAGCCCCACGAGCGCCACAAACGTCCCAAACAAGAATGACTGCGAGATGACCAGCCAGGTCACGCGTTGTCCGATGAGCCCGTCTTCGTGGTTGATCTGGACCGCAATCATGTTGAGCCTGGCTATCAGCGTGTCTTCACTCATGGGACCGTCCTCCTTGCTCAGTTCACCCAGTGCAGCACGTTGAGAGTTGTGAGTACGGTTCGCTTCATTGTATCCCTGCTTCAGTTATGAATTTGCAAATTCTTAATTCTCCTCTTCGAAGACCGCCTTCACCTTGCCCTGTTTAACCGCACGGGCGAGGACTGCGTGGTCCTTCTCGTTCTGGTCAGCGTAGGTCATCGAAAAGGTAGCGATAGCCTTGTCGAAGGAATCGCTCTTGCCCATGTACCCCCTGAGCGTGACCGAGTTGCCGAAGCGGGCGTGGGAAAGTGCGAGCGACCTACCGCACCAGGTGGCATAGAGATCCATCTCATAGGCGCCGAAGGTTTCCACGCGGATGCTGATCTTGATGTCCCTCAGCTGGCGGACGAAGAAGTGGCGCTTGTTGCCGGGATTGAGGGACCATCCGAGGAACATGTCGCTGGAAGGCTGCATAAGCCGGTAGCCGTTCACGATGCGCTCGCCGTGGTTGGCGAAGACGCTTGCGCCGGCGAACGGTTCCAGCACCGAAGAACGCGCTTCCTTGATCTGGAGGAAGAGGGGATCGTTATCGCCAGCCATGAAGAGGAGAACCCAGCAGGCGGTCCCGACACTGCCGACCCCCACCACCTTGATGGCTGCGTCTTTGGGTTCGTAGCGGTCGAGCAGGGACTGGTAGGCGGGCGGCAAGGTATCCCGGTATCCGGAGAGAAAATCCCGTAAGACCTGAGGAATTACACCCGGGGGATTGCCCTCCGTGTGGAAGATTGTGGGGAGTTGATCCTTGATGATGGGCATATCCCCCCTTTTTTCTGCAAGATTTGGAAAGATTTCCTCGCCGCGACTCTTCGCCTCTTCTTTTTGTATGCGATTGACAACTCGCTTGCGGAGCTTGGGATCCTTGATGGTCGCCATCAGTTCATCCGGCCCCAGTGCGTAGTACCACAGATCCAGTGTCTTCATCTTACTGAACTCGGCCATGGACTCGCGGTAGGTGCGGACGCAGGTTGTAGCCACCTCCTTTGCAATTGCATCGCTCAGGCCGTTGTCCCGGCAGCCAACGACAAAGCTCGCCGCAAGGCGTTTGACGTCCCACTCCCACGGTGCCGGGAGGGTCTCGTCCAGGTCGTTGGTGGAGAAAATGACCCTCCGCTCCGGCGTGGCGAAACCGCCGAAGTTGCACATATGGGCGTCTCCGCAGCACTGAACGTAGACCCCGGTGTTTGGAGTGGGCGCCAGGTCATACGCCATCGCCAGGGCAGATCCACGATAGAACGTAAACGCGGAGCGGACCATGCGCCCGTGGCGGAGGGGGAGCAGATCGGGCAAGCGGCCCTTATCCGCCTCCAGAACCAACCGGACCGGGTCCGGGCGGTCTGCGGCAGGTTTCCAGATGGCGTGCGCGCTGCGGGGGCAGGCGTCCCGCAGGGCCTTGCCTGCGGCGTACCGTTCCTTGTAAGTTTTTGTTGAACTCACCTCCTTGACCGTCGGTTTGCTTTTAGCAGCAGCTAATTTCTGTTTGCTCGGCTTGTCCATGTCTGTTTACCCGGCTTTCCTTGATGTGCGCTACATCAATTATGGTTGACCAACCCTTGGTTTCACTCGCACCCGACTCGATCACGCTTTGGAAACGATATTCGTTGCTGCCTCATTGGTTTTGGTTTTATGTCAGCTGCTTTCATTTGTTGGCGCCTGTGGTTCCGCGCGGCTTGGCCGGATTGAGCGCCGGCACGGGGTTTTCTGGATCGCGAAGATTTGGCTTCAGGTCTGAGCCGGCGGGAACTCGCTTGAGGCTCGGGTACTTCGTGATCGAAGCGTCGAATTCGCGAATCACCCGCGCAAACAGCGATCCGACCCAGCCGTTGTCCTCTCCCGCGTACACGCCCGGGGAGCTCTTCGGCAGGCGATTTGCCATGGCACCGTTGAACAGCATGTCGTATTTCTCGTACGGGTCTGTTACTTTACTAAGTTTTCGAGCTATTAGGCCTGTGAATAACCCAGACGCCAGTGATAGATGCCCAAACCGGGCTGCTCGTACCACTATAAATGAACGCGCACTGTGGCTATCGGTTCCGGGTCTTGCTGAGCCGGACAAGCGAGCAGTTATGGACGCCCGCAACTCAGCGTCGCACCTCGCGGCGTGCCACGCCGGCAACGCTCACCGGCGTCAGGGGACGCCCGACAATCGCATTGGCAGTCGAGATCACACTGCGAATACCGGGAATTTCAA
>DATJZV010000109.1:0-30013 GCA_035498715.1 Nitrospirota bacterium | reverse complement strand
AAAAATGATGAAAGGGCAATGCTGCCGGCAATACCCAGCAGGAGAATTACCGAAAAGAATACTATGATCCTCTTTCGCGCTGCATGCTGGGCATCCTGCAGCGACGATTTGTTTACGCTGAGAATAATCGTACCCTGCCGCTTATTGAATGTGACAATGGGGCTTACGATATCAAAACTTCCAACGGACGGACTAGACGGACTCGTTGATTCCATTATCGTAGTCCCATCAGCGCCTTGCTGGAGTAAGCGCCCCTGAGGAGGTGCTAGCGTCTTTCCGGTCTTGGCTATATCGCTGTGCGCTATGATTTTCATATCGGGATTGACTATCGCTATAGACTCTACATCCCGATTGGACTCGCGCATCCTGAAAACCATGTTGTCAAGACCGAGTAAGTCCTTCGAGAGGAGACTGTATCCCGCAGATGCCGCGATACTCTTCGAAAGCGCTTCCGATCTTTTGAGCACCTCATTGAGGAGGTGATGGTTCATGATCGTGAGGGTGATGGTGTAGAACGCGAGGGCGGAAACAATGAGTAAAAGGAGCACCATGCCGGCAATTTTGAATCTGATGCTGTTAAATTTGGTAAGCATGTCGATACGAGATACTCTCATTAATGACTATAAGTGAAGCAGGGCAAAGGTGTCAATCAGCAAAGTCAAACAAAAAAAATACCGTAAAATACCTGTTTTGGCAGGAGAAAATTGTCATGGCATATACTTTTATCAAACAATTCAATCCAATATGATTTTACACTGTGCTTCTTGCTCTTCGAATCTGCAATTCGGACTACCGCGATATACTTCTTATCGGCAACTTTTTCGATAGACTTAAATCTTTTACATCATTGTCGATTAAGACATTGCCCTTCCTCTCGGTGTATAAATCTTCTCACTTTTCTTGATAGAGGATCTCGTACATGGATGACTCGATGGTCTCGGTTCTCTCAGCTTTTACATGAAATTTTCGCAGCGGTCGTCAGTGCCTCTTTGGCCCTGAGAAGGTCCGTGATGGTCTCGTTCACGGGTACGCGAATGCCCATCTCTCGCGCGAGCATGACGATGGCGCCATTCAGTGCGTCTATTTCGAGCCGTTTGCATGCCTTAAGGTCGTAATACATGGACGGGAAATGCTTTGATGTGGGCGGTACCAGGTTGGTGTAGAAATGTTTGCGATACTCCTCTGCTGATTTCCAGTTGAGAGGCATTCCATGCGCCTGCACAACACGGAATATCTCGTCGATGATCGCGTTCATGATCCGCCGCGTTTGGACATTCTCCGCGAGTTGGCCGTAGGTGCACTCGAGGACCGCACCGAGCGGGTTGAGCGCTGCATTGTAGAGCATCTTGTCCCAGAGGATAGCGTAGACATTTTCAGCGTACGATGTTGGAATGCCGGCTGCCGTGAGAGCAGCTGCGACCTCCTGGACCCTGTTACGGTCAACCGCGCCGTGCGGCTGGCCAATCCGGACGTCGTCGGCGATGACTGTGACCTCTGCTTGTCCAGGCGCGTGCAGCTTTACACCAAAAATGATCCTCGCCAGGAGTGTATGCTCTTTGCCGACAACGGTTGACACGGTTTCGTAGTTTCCGTATCCGTTCTGGGCTATAATAATAAGGGTATCCTCGCCCACGAGCGGCTTCACCTGCTCGATCGCGGCTGCCGTATCATAGGACTTGACCGTGAGGATGATGAAGTCGATTTTCTCTTTCCTGAGAGGATCGATGGATCCATAAATCCCGTCGAGAACCGCCTCATGCTCGCCCCAGATGCCCGTTACCCAGACTCTCCGGTCAGAAAGTGCGGACAGATACTTGTCCTTCGTGAGAGCGAATACAGAACAACCAGCTTTTTTCAGGAGCGTTGCGAACACGGTGCCCAAGGCACCGAGGCCCGTGATAAGAATGGTATAGGGAGATGATGTATTCATGGCATTGATCGCTGTACCCGGGGGGCCGTCGTTAGTGAGGTTGCCGTGATGCTGCTTGTCTACGACTCATGCGCTCCTTCCCCAGTGATGTGATTAGTGGTTCTCTCCAGCCTGTTTTAAGGTTCATAATATTCATATAGATACGTACCAATGTCATTTTAATATCTGATACCCGTTATGCTCCCTCAAGCTCGTCGATTTCGTCCTCGCTGAGACGGAGATCCGCCGCACACATCACGCCTTCGGCCTGCATCTCGCTGCGCGCGCCGACGATGGCACCCGTCACCAAATTATTTCTGAGTGTCCAAGCGATTGCCACCTCGCCAGGTGACCGGCCATGACGATTACCTACTGCGCGGAGCCGCTCGACCAGGGTAAGGTTCCTGGAGAGATTCGGCTCAATGAATTCAGGATTCCTGCGCCGCCAGTCGCCAGGAGGGAGATTCGCGGCCCGTTCGCGAGTCATCGCGCCGGTCAGGAGTCCCGACGCCATCGGCGCGTAGACGATAACGCCGATGCCTTCCCGCTGGCAGAACGGGAGGATATCCTCCTCAATTCCGCGCCGGATAAGCGAATAGGGCGGCTGCAACGAGGTAACGCGAGCAATGGCCTGCGCCCGCTTTAACTGCTCCACACTAAAGTTCGACACGCCTATCCAGCGTACCTTTCCCTCGCGCTGCAGCGCGGCTAGTGCTGCCCAGCCCTCTTCGAGCTCCGGCCCGTCGTCCTCAGGCGGCCAGTGGATCTGATAAAGGTCGATTACATCGACGCGGAGCCGTCGCAAGCTTGCTTCGCATTCCTGACGGACCGACGCAGCATTAAGCGATCGGGACACCCGCCCTTGCCCGTTCCAGCGCAGGCCGCACTTAGTGAACACGTACGGCAGCGTTCCCGGCCGCCCTGCAAGTGCTCGTGCTACGATCGCTTCGGAGTGGCCGAGGCCGTAGACCGCTGCTGTGTCGATCCAATTGACGCCCAAGTCAAGGGACCGCCGTATCGCGGCAATCGAGTCATCATCGTTCTGCGGCCCCCAAGCGTACTCCCAACCGGAGCCGCCTATTGCCCATGCTCCGTATCCTACGGGTGTGATCCCCAGATCGGAATTCCCCAGTACTCGTTTCTGCATATTGCTCTCCCTTTAATAGGCAATCGTCACGATGGGTTTCTATACATACCGTAGCCGGCATTCAAATAGCCTTTTTCAAACCCGCTCCCGAACTGGTCCAGGATGCTAATTCACTTTCCGGAGAGGTGCAAATCCTCTTCGAAGGGTGTTTTCGCTGCTACATATGGGATTCATGAACTGAAGAAGATAATCGGGCCCGCCGGCCTTCGAGCCGACTCCCGACATGCCGAATCCTCCAAAGGGCTGCCTACCGACGAGTGCACCGGTGATTTTCCTGTTTATATATAGATTGCCCACCAGAAATTCCTCTTTTACTTTCTGAATATTTGCGGGGCTGCGCGAAAAGAGACCCCCTGTCAAGGCGTAGAGACTTTCGTTTGCCATACGGATCGCCTCATCATTATCCTTTGCCCTTATAATCGTAAGCACAGGCCCGAATATCTCCTCTGTCGCAATGCGGGATCCGGGTTTCGCATCAATAAATACGACCGGGCCGATGAAATATCCTTCACCCGAGACCTTCCGTTCAAGCAGCACCTTTCCTTCCTGTTTGCCGATCTCTATGTATTCCGCTATTTTCTTCTGTGCTAGACCATCAATCACCGGTCCCAGGAAGATGCCCGGTCCCTCAGGCGCTCCGGACCGTATGCTCTCGATCGCTTCTTTCAGTCGTTGACAGAGCTCGGAGAATATATCATCTATGACGATCACCCGTGAGCAGGCTGAACATTTCTGCCCCTGATATCCGAAGGCCGATTCAAGGATGCCCTTCACCGCCTCATCTAGGTCCGCGGTCTCGTCAACCAGTATCGCGTTCTTTCCGCCCATTTCGGCGATCACTTTTTTTACATTCCGCTGATCCTTTGCCGTCTCGCCCGCGAGCTGTACGATTCGGAGACCCACTTCCTTCGATCCGGTAAAGGTTATGAGATCAATGTCAGGATGGGAAACAAGATATTCTCCGATTTCACTACCCGGTCCTGGAAGAAACTGAAGGACTCCGGGCGCGAGGCCGATAGATTTGAATATCTCGAAAAGCTTATATCCCGTGATTGGCGAAAGTCCCGAGGGTTTGAAGATCACGCAGTTCCCGCTTACGATTGCCGCAGAGGTCATCCCCGTCGCGATCGCAAGGGGGAAGTTCCACGGAGCGATGACGACACCGATCCCTTTCGGCTGATATCGATATTCGTTTTCCTCGCCCGGGTAATCTCCCAGAATTTTGAGATTGCCGAGCCGGATCATCTCACGACCATAGTATTCGAGATAATCGATCGCTTCGCACACATCGCCGTCTGCGTCCTTCCATGTCTTCCCGACCTCCATGACCTCAAGTGCAGCAAGCTCAACCCGTCTTTTTCTCATCTCTTCGGCAGCCTTGAAGAGATGGGCCGCCCGCTTGTCCGGAGATGTATTTCGCCACTGTTTACTGGCCTTGAGTGCCTCCTCTATTGCGGCATCAGCCTCTTTTTTTGTGCCAGAAGAAACACTTCCGACCACCTCACGAGGACGGGCCGGATTGAGCGAGCTTAGCTCCTGGCCTGTTCGGACCTCGCGGTCGCCGATGCATAGCGGGTATTTCTCATTGACTTTATTTTTTATAGCCTCGATTGCATCGGCCATATGTTTCCTGTTTAAGGTAATTGAGAAATCAAGAAGCGGTTCATTCCTGAAGTGCTCGTTGGGCGTTTCTTCCCTGGAGTCAGCCTTTTGCACATGCGGCGCCTGCATAAGATCTTCAAAGGACGTCCCCTGGCTGAAGGATCTTCTCAGAAACGATTCATTCGAGGTATTTTCGAGCAGCCTTCTCACGAGATAGGACATGCCCGGGATCAATTCTCCCAGTGGGGTGTATACTCGCATCCTGAAGCCACGATCACGTAGGGCTGTCCGGAGCGGCTCAGCCATACCGTAGAGCATCTGGAATTCGAAGGCCTGCTTGGAGATGTTTAAAGCGTCAGCAAGGGCAATAGCATGACTTATGCTTCTCAGGTTATGGCTGGCGATGGCAGGATGGACAATATCTCTGTTTTCTAAAAGCAGCCGCGTCAGCCGTTCAAAGGACAGGTCCGTTTCTTCCTTGTTCAAGAAAACAGGTACGGGCCACCCCTTCTGGCGGTTTACAACGACCTCATAATCCCAGTAGGCGCCTTTCACGAGACGGACACTGATTTTCCGCCTTCGATCCCGAGCCCAGCCTATCAATTCCGGGATATCGTTACTTGCATCCTTCAGATAGGCCTGAAGCGCGATACCCGAAAACGGAAGTTCTCTGAATTCCTCTTCCTCGAAAATGCTTTTGAAGATCGCGATGATGAGGCCCTTGTAATAGTACTGCTCCATGTCAAAGGTGACTGAAATCCCGAGATCCCTTGCCTTTCGGAGAAGCGGACGCAGGCCTTCCTTGGTTCTTGTGATCGAGCCTTCCCAGTCAACGGGGTCGAGCTGGGAATAAAAAGAAGAGACCTTAATCGAAACATCTGGTTGGGCCTCATCGGGGAACCTCTTATGCAGAATATCGAGAAGCGCCAGGTATCTTTCAGCGTAGGCTCGTGCCTCCTTATCGCTCACCACGACCTCGCCCAGAAGGTCGATGCTAAATTCGGTGCCATCCTTGCTCAGTGTGTCGAGCGATCTCGAGAGGTCATCGGCATCATTCCCGATGATAAATTGCCGGGCAAGAGATTCGACGCTTTTCCTGATCACTCGCCCTGCAACAATCGGCGCAATGCCCTTTCTCGCAATCATCCCGATACCGCCACTTATGATCTTCGGCACTTCCGTCTCACCGCTGAAATATTCATGCAGCAGTCGGACCACCACGTCGTCGGTCTTGAGCGAGGGTAGAACGTCAATAAAGCGGAAGAGCCTGGTCTTGAAGTCTTCATTTTTCATAGACCACTCCATGATTCGTCCGATCCAACGCTTGGTATCGAAAACTGGAGGGATTCCGCTGACCGCCGAATATATCTCTTGACCTACTGTTCGTATCTTTTTTTCTAAATCAAGGTCTCTGTCCATATCAATTATTTTATCACGTATCCCACGACCTAATCGGATACGTCGTGATATTTTTTGTGATCAAGCATCTCATCTGTGCAAATCCAGATGTATCCGTGGTAAGATAGGATTACTTTTCGTTTACATTCTTCTCCGTCTGTTGCCTGTAGCCATCAAACACTCGCCGGTTCGGCAATTTTGGATTGATTATTGGCAGGTCATTATGATATAGTTCCCGGTACTTGAGGAAAATTGTTTTTCGCCGGACCTTTCCATGACCTGCCCTCCTGAGCAGCTGAGTGCCAGGGAACTTGCCGGTAAATACGGATAATCGAGGATAGAGTCTATGCCATACCGAGCCTGGTTTCAATGTATCAACGAGCAGTGCAAGGAGCGTTATCCACTCAATACGATCATCTACCGCTGTAAGGCCTGCGACTCGCTGCTGGAAGTGCAGCATGACATGCACACACTCGCCCGCCGCGATGCCAAAGCGTGGATGAAGCTGTTCGAGGACCGATACAAGTCCACCCAGTGGCCCTACGGCTCGGGCGTATGGGGCAAAAAGGAATGGATCCTTCCGCAGGTCGACAACGATAACATCGTCTCGCTGTACGAAGGGGGAACCAACCTGTTCTGGGCTGAGCGGTTCGGCAAGATGATCGGTCTGGACAACCTCTGGATCAAGCTCTGCGGAAATTCCCACAGCGGGTCTTTCAAGGACCTCGGCATGACGGTGCTCGTGTCACAGGTCAAACAGATGATCAGCGAGGGTGCGCCCATCCAGGCGGTGGCCTGTGCGTCCACCGGCGACACCTCGGCTGCACTGGCGGTCTACTGTGCCGCTGCCGGCATCCAATCCATTGTGCTGCTACCAAAGGGTAAGATCTCGATCGCGCAGCTCGTCCAGCCCATCGCCAACGGCGCTCTGGTGCTGTCGCTGGATACGGACTTCGATGGCTGCATGCGCGTCGTGCAGGAGATCACCAAGGACGAGACGATCTACCTGGCCAATTCCATGAACTCGTTGCGCGTCGAGGGACAAAAGACCGTGGGAATCGAGATCGTCCAGCAGTTTGATTGGGAAACCCCCGACGTGATCATCATCCCCGGCGGCAACCTGGGGAACGTCTCAGCGCTGGGCAGCGGCCTGCTCATGATGCGCGACCTCGGTCTGATCGCCACACTGCCGAGAATCGTAGTAGCCCAGGCCGAACGCGCCAATCCGCTCTACCGCTCCTATCTGAAGAACTTCGAGACTTTCGAGCCGATGGAGGCCCAGAAGACGCTGGCAAGCGCGATCCAGATCGGGAACCCAGTGAGTATCGCGAAGGCGATCCGCACGTTGAAGCAGTTCAACGGCATCGTCGTTGACGCCACGGAGCAGGAACTGGCCGATGCGGCCGCTCTCGGCGATACCACCGGCATGTTTAACTGTCCGCACACCGGTGTCGCGCTTGCAGGCATGATCAAACTGCTCAAGGCCGGCAAGATTGACAGATCCGAACATGTTGTGGTCATCTCCACGGCCCACGGGCTGAAATTCACTGACTTCAAGGTCAACTATCACGAGGAGAAGCTTGACTTCCCCTGCCGTTTCGCGAACAAACCGATAGAGCTGCCGGCGAGCGTAGACGCCGTTAAGGAAGCCCTGCAGCAAGCGTTACAGAAGAGGAGAATGATCAATGGCTAAAAAACCTTCAAATCCCAAGAACTGGAACCCGGCCACCCTCGGCATCCATGGCATGGACCGCGTTCACCATGCCCACTACGCAGTCTCCACGCCGATCGTCCATACCTCGAACTATTACTTCAACAACACCGACGAAGTGTACGAGTTCATGAAGGCCAAGAGCGAGGGCCGGGTAATCCGCGAACATGAATACGGCCGCTACGGTAACCCGACCCAGACGGAGTGTGAACGCAAACTAGCCGCTGTCGAGAGCGCCGAACGAGCGGTGCTGTTCTCTACGGGCATGGCTGCCGTGATCCTGACACTCATGACCTTCATGCGCCGTAATGGTCACATCATATTCACCAATGACTGCTACCGGCAGACACGCGACTTCGCCGCGAACTTGCTGGCCGAATTCGGCATCCAGGTCTCGCTCGTGGACCCGACCGCGGAGGCCATTGAGAAAGCGATCCGGCCTAACACCAACATCATCTTCACTGAATCACCCACGAACCCTTACCTGCGGTGTCTCGATCTCCCAGCGGTGGTCAAGGTCGCAAAGCAGCACAAGGTCATGACGATCATCGACGCCACGCTCGCCACGCCCTACAACATCAAGCCGCTGGACCTCGGGGTGGACGTGGTCATCCATTCTGCCACGAAATATCTTGGAGGCCATAACGACCTGCTAGCAGGCGTCGCTCTCGGCGCGGACGGCCTCATGAACGACATCTATCGCATGCAGCGCATGATGGGTGCGACGCCCGGTCCGCTCACCTGCTTCCTCCTGGAGCGCGGCCTCAAGACCTTCGGGCTGCGCATGGAGCACCATAACCGCGCCGGCCTGGCCATCGCCCGGATGCTCGAAACACACCCCAAGATCGAGAAGGTATGGTATCCCGGCCTGGAATCGCACCCGGACCGCAAGATTGCGAAGGACCAGATGAAGGGCTTCGGCAGCGTGGTCACCTTCCTGCTCCGGGGCGACGACGCGAAAACGAGAAAGTTCATTGATTCGCTCGAACTATTCCTGATCACACCCAGCCTCGGCGGGAGCGAGAGTCTCGTAACTCAAATGTGGATGATGTCGTTCTTTGACTACCCAGAGGACTACCGAAAGAAGATTGGCATGGCGGACAACCTGGTCAGGCTTGCACTGGGTCTGGAAGACGTGGACGACCTAATTGCTGATATTAAACAAGCGTTGGACAAGATCTGATCCGTGATGCAGCATAAAAAGCAGGTTTCTCGCAGAGACGCAGAGGACGTGAGGGAAGGACAGTACTTATCAGCCATTAAGAGCAGAAAGGTCATGATGAAAACCTGCACTTATATAGCATCATAGTGAGAGAGGTTGATTTTGCAGTTATCATTCGGACTGCATTTTTTTGATTTCGAAATCGGTACTCCAAAATCAGGAATGGCTGCCTCTTGCCCTATTCATTTCATTCTGCATTACTTTCCCCTTGTCCCTTTCCCCCTATGTTTCTCGGGTTCCTTCTTTGCTTTCTGAAGGATCAAACCGATGTATTTATTGATCGGGTTGGCCCTGTCAAGGAACGGCACGGGAGGTTTTTTCCTCATCCCCAGTCCCCGCAGTTCCTTTCGGAGATCGCTGTTGCTCTTGTCGTACTGTAGCCCTTTATGAAAAGCCTCGATCGCATCCTTCTTCTTTCCTGCCGCGAGGTATGCCCTGCCGAGATTGAGATAGAGCACAGGATAGAGCACCTCTTCACCAGAGAATTTCTTCTCCTTAAACAGGGCAATGGCCCTTTTGCAGACTTCAACGCCGCTCCGATACTTCTTGTCCACGATTGCCTGGAGACAACCGTAATAGGAGAGGATAAGCGGTTCGTCCGGGAACTGCACAGATGCTCGCAACAGGAGGCTGAATGCATCCTTCTGTTCGCCGCCCCTGAGATGGGCCTTCACTGCGCGCAAGTAATCAGAAGGCTTTATTTCCTCACCATGATCAGGCGGCGCAGGCTCGCTTGCATCCTCATGTTTCTTTGGATCATCACTTTTTTTCATACGACATATTTTATCATAAATGCGGACAAAGAAAAGAAGAGAAATCAAAGATCTGGAATTCAACTTAATCCTTTGTTTTATACAGAATTTTTTGAACAAGACGATTCGTGATTAGTTCACGGCAAATTTTGTTCCTCCTTTACCATTTCCTTGTCTTCTATCTTCCGTCACCGCGTCTGCATGAACCTGTTCTGTATTTCATGATCCGAACGCCGCACTTTGCACATTGTACGCGGTATAAATTGCCCGACGTCCCGATATCTTTAATATTGACCTTGGCAAACCTTCAAATGGCAATGATCCGTCCTGGCCCGCAACCGACCCTCAAGAGACACGAGAAACAAGCCTGTGCTATAATAAAAACCATTACTTGATCCTCTTTTGCCAGAACCGAAAAAGGTGGTTTATATGGTAAGTACAACTTTACACCCGGAATTGCCGCTCATTCAGGACGCCGACCTCGAAGGGAAAGTCGTCCTTGTCCGATTTGATCATAATGTAGTTAAGGGAGGAGAAATACGGGACCCCTACCGGATTGACCGTACCATAGGGACGCTCTTTCACATCGTGGAACGCGGCGGCAGGCCAATCATGATGACCCATGTAGGCAGGCCCAAAGATAAAAAGACGGGAACAATAACCTGCAGACCGGAAGAGTCCGTTGAACCTGTCGTACGTTACCTTGAACAGAAACTCCATACAAAATTTTACATTCCAAAATTCCCCCTGGATCCGGAGAAAGGGATAGTAGGGATCGACACATCCATCAACCTGGCCATAAGAGAACTGAGAGAACGGAGGATCGGAGGCATCTATCTTCCGAATATGCGGTGGTTCCAGGGGGAGGAGGCCGAAGGAGAGCTCCGGGAACGTTTCGCGCTCCAGCTTGCCGGCCTGGCAGATATCTACGTGAACGACGCGTTCGGCTCGTGGCAGCCACATGCCTCCACATACAACATCACCGGGCACCTCCCCTCCTACGCGGGCTACCTTCTCCAGCAGGAGATCAAGCACCTCGAAAGCGTCATGAACCCCGGTCGGCCTTTCCTTGCCGTTGTCGCCGGCGCGAAGTATGATACCAAGATCAAGCCGCTCTACGCCCTCTATGAAAAGGTAGACCGTCTGATGCTCGGCGGCGTCATTTATAACGCTTACCTCTGCGCCAAATATCAGGTGGTGATTAAAGGTGTGAGCAGCGAAGACTGCGCGCTAGCGAAGGAGCTGGTTGAAAAGGACCGTGTCCGGAAAAAGATCGTCGAGTTTCCCTCGATCGTCGAATCAGACATCATAGACGGAAGAATTGAGGGCAAATACAGGACCATCTCTATTAAGGATTTTAAACCCGGAGGTTCTTACGAATATGTTCTGGATATCGACCCCCGATCTTTCGAGGAAAGAACAGTGGCCGAGGCCATCGGCACGGCCAAAACCATCTTCGTCAATGCCGTCATGGGATACACCCCTCACTTTACAGCCGGCTCCCAGGCGCTGGACAATACCATAGATCTGAACCGGAACGCCATGAAGATGTATGGCGGCGGAGACACCCTGCAGGAATTCAAGAACCTCTTACCCGGCCTCTATCTTTCTGTTATGGATGATGCGAGCTACTACTTCTTCACCGGAGGCGGCACAGTGCTGACGGCGATAGAGCATGGCAGCCCCTACAGTCTCAAGCCCGTTCAAGCATTGATAGAGTCGAGGAAGAAATGATCACCGCTAATGGCCCTTTTCCTGCCTCTTGACTATTTTCGCTCTTTTGCTTAAACTTACCCCGTAACAAGCATGATGTAATAGGTATTCATACTGACGTAACTACTATTCAAAGAGCAAGAGGGTGAAATCAAGTATGTCAGATACTCCTGTCTTTATCCGGTGCAACAATTGTCTGATGGTGAACCGCGTCCCCCAGGACAAGCTCTGGAGTAAGCCTGCCTGTGGCAATTGCAAGACTGTTCTCGAGGTCCCGCGGCAACCCGTATGGGCGAAACTCGAGAGCTTCGATCGCGCCGTTGCATACTGGCCGGAAACTCTCCTTGTCGTATTCACGTCATCGTCGTGTCTCTACTGCCGGATATTCGATCCCGTAGTAAACGAACTCGCCGCGCAAAGACCGGGAAAACTCAAGGTGATGAAGGTCGATATCGAGATAGACGAGTACCTGTCACAACGCTTTACGATCACGAAAACACCAACCTTCATTGTCTATCGAAATGGCGTGAGGATCATTCGTGTAGATGGTGCGCCGAAGGAGAAGACGGATCTGGTTAAATGGGTCGATAATCTCATCAACTATACGAGCTATTGATCCATTGGTATCGCTCCTCGATCACGTCGCCATGCCGTGTATCACCTACGCGTTGAGGACGAACACGTGGTTTGCTTCGGAACCGGCGCCTTATATCCCCGCCCCGAAGAGACGGGGTTTTACGGCGCAGATGATAACCTTTGCAATCTCTGCGCCTCTAAAAAAAGAAGTTGGTGTAATTTACGCTGTTCTTTTGATCTCGCTCCGTGACCCCGACCACGGTCTTTTCACACCGCCACTTTGACCACGATCTTCACGACAGAAGATGGTGCACGGCTAGCCAGTTTGGGGGCGTGGCCGTCTTCGGGATAGAGTACCGCCAACTGTCCTGCATGCAGATGCACGGGCGTCCATTCCCTCTGTGTCACCGAGCCGAAGCAGATGTCCTTATCCGGATCATAGGCTTCGGTGATCGTCATCCTCTCTATCGACATCCAGCCGATGACCTCCTCGCCGGATACGATGTACTGAATGTCTATATGTTTTCGATGGTATTCAAATTTTGGGTCATCGGTCGTTAATGTCTCATACCGCTGGACAATGGCAAACACCCGGTCCCCATCGATCTCTACTTTGCCGTCAAGCAGATTATAAATGTTGTGTCCGCGTAAAAAGTCTAACGCCTTCCGAAGAGCAGGCGTCATTGCAACCTGGTGATTTATATGCCTGAGGTCAGTAACGATCATGGCTAATCTCCTAAGCTGAACACGTCTGAAGCCAGCCTAATCTGAGCTAATGCAATTTCAAAAAATGATCCTATGGGTTCCGTGTGCTCGTAAACCAGGAAGTTTCCGCGATAGCACTCTATCTTCCCACTCGGGATAATATTTTTTTCTTAATTCTCAAATAAAGTCCTAGGAGGTTTAAATTAAGTGTTGGGCTGTGTGTCTATCCAGGCATTTTCAGGTCGGATGCAACTGGTCGGTCTTTTTATTTTTTGTGTCAAACTTAAATATATATAAAGTCCTAGGCGCGCCATCTTTACCTTAAAAAATTTAGTTTATGCTCGGGGGGGACAATCCTTATGCTTCGCCTGATTCTTTTAAGCCCGTGCCATTTCATAAAAAAAACATCAAGGTCCTGTCTCTCCTATTGGCACTTCGGTCAAGTACTGCAGTAATTCATATGACGAGAAATCTGAAATGGGGTCGCGGTCATGCGCCGGAGTTTGGGTGGTATGATGCATAGGCATCTTGTGACTTTCCTCCTGCGTTCAGAGAGTACTATAATTCAACTACTAAATCAAGAAAATCAGCAGGGTTTGCGCGGCGGCTCTTAGGATAGCGTACTGCGAATCATAGGGTCGAGATGTTTTTGAATGTGGATTTATAAGTGCCAAAATACGGAATGGACTCCACGCGGGTCAATGTGATTTGAATCACACTCCAAATCGTGAGGTTCTACTAGCTGAAAGTTTCTTTACAATCCGGGAAGGGCTGCGGTATAATCAGGCCATATTCTGCAATGAGGAGGGTACGTCATGCATAAGCAGTCTAGAATGGTTCCCTTCGTCTTCGGTCTCGCACTGGGTGTTATTTGCACAATCTTACTGCCGAAATATGTTCGCCCCTACCTTCCGGAATCGGTTATGGGGAAAGAAACGGTTGTCAAAGGAACTGTTATGGCAAAGGAGAAAAAAGGGACCGCCCTTCTCTTAGCGGTGAATACATCCCAGGGAGCGCTGCTGGCTACCTTCACGAAGAAGGGAGACGAAGTCAATCTCCTGATCAACGAAAAAGATGACGTCGAATTTACCTTAGAGAAGTACAAGCCCTTCATCGATGACCCGAGTATAACGCGGGTGGTAAAGTCCGAGCAAATCTCGTCTCCTGAACCGGAAAAGGCTTCGGCAACCCCTGCCAAGTCTGCAGGAAAAATTACGAAGGAAGTTAAACCAAGAACCCAAGGGAAACCATCTCCCCCCGCGGCTGCTTCAAAAGGGACGACGGAAGTGCAGCAGCAGAGTCGTGAGAACGTCCCACCTGCTCCCAGCAATAAGGGGGTAGAGCAATAAGGGGACCTCAGTCGTTCTGCCCTCTCAGTCGCGCAAATGCATTACTATTTATAATCATACGACCTCCTGAAAAGGGATTTGGGACTTGTCCCGTCCGAGATGGCAGCGTCAATGCCGATTCATACAATAACGTTCTCCTTTTCCATTAGTTTCGCATGGACGGGAGTGCATAATCTCTAGCGGGGGCAAGCGCCACCTATGAAGAGCTCATCCCGTGGCATTTTATTATTCACACTCCACTTGTGGTCCGTCTCCTAAAATCGTTCAAGGCCCGCGGGGTTTTGTGCGGCGAGTAGGCACAGCATTCCATGGATCTTCAGGCCAGGGATGTTTCGGGTAGCGCCCCTTCAGCTCCTTCTTCACCTGTGGATACCCGTTGCTCCAGAACCCCTTCAGGTCCTGCGTGATCTGGACCGATCTGCGTGCCGGCGACAGCAAGTGGAGCAGTATCTTTACGCGGCCAGCCGCTATCATCGGCGTATCCGCAAGGCCGAACATCTCCTGAAGTTTTACGGCAAGTATCGGTGGATCGCCTGAAGTATAATCGAGCGTCACGTCATGACCGCTTGGCACACTGATCGACACAGGTGCCCGTTCGTCCAGAAGCCGTTGCTGCTCCCAGGACAGCGTTGCTTTGAACGCCGGAAGGATATCGAGCCCGCTAAGGCCTTGAGCACTTCGGATGCTGTCGAACCAAGGCAATAGCCATTCCTCTGGTTTGGAGAGGAGCGGTTCGTCTGAAAGGTCAGGCCAGGTCTCTTCTGGGAAGGTCCTGCGCATAAGGGCAACCCTGCCCTGGAACTGTCTCGCCTTGTTGCCGAAAGTAAGGATTCCAGGGGTCGTCCGGATAACTTCGCACAATATTAACGCAGCCTCTTCGTCGGTAGGTGTCAAGCGCCGCGTTGAAAGAAGCAGGGCGCCAAGCCGTTCTTCAACAGCTGCAACGATCCTGCCTTCCTTCGCGTCCCATTCCACCCTCCGATTGGTCTCGATGAGATTGGCGCATTCGCTTCGGATAAGCTCGTCGGTGACCGGCGCAGCCATGTGGACAAAGCCTTCGGTCTTCTCACCGGCATCGGCGTGAACAGCGATGATATAGGGACTGCTGCCCAGGTGGCTGTCTAATGAAAGTCGCACGCCCCTCCCCTGGACGTGAACGAAACGACCACCCCCTTCGTCGCGGCGCTTGCAGATACTGTCCGGATAGGCAGAAAGCAGGATCCGGGAGATTGCATCATGATCCTCAGTATCTTGTGATGAACCGTCCATCGTCTCGTGCACCAAGCCCATGAGCTGTTTTGAGGTCCTTTCCACGGCCCTCAGAGCAGAGACATCCGCCGAGGGATTGGTTGATTCGCTCGATTCCTTTTGCTTCCGCCACTTACGTAGCACGTCAACCCTTTCTGAAATATCCGGTTTGCTTATAATACGGTCTGCGCCCTTGTGTCTGAAGACATCTCGCTCCGTAAGGATGGCCGCGAGGTCTGCTCCAAGGCGTAAACAGCCGAGTTGCTCTGCCCTCATCATGAGACGGGAATGCCTCGGATGAAGCGGAAGGCGGGCCATTGCCCTGCCAATGGAAGTGACCGAGCCCGAGGAATCAAGGGCGCCGAGGGCCCGTAGAAGTCGCAGGCCCGAATCCCAGGCAGGAGCGGGCGTCATATCGAGCCACGAGAGCGTATGCGGGTCTTTTACGCCCCAGACTGCAAGATCAAGGGCTAGTGGCGACAGGTCGGATACAAGGATCTCTGGCTTGGTAAAGGGTAGCATGCTATGAAGGTCATGCCTGCTATAGAGACGGTAGCACACACCCGGTCCGAGCCGGCCTGCACGTCCCTTGCGCTGTTCTGCCGATGCCCGGGAAACAGGCACGGTCACCAGCCGGTTCATACCAGTGGACGCGTCATATCGGAGCATGCGTGTCAGACCACTGTCAATCACAACGTGAACGCCCTCTATCGTTAGGCTCGTTTCAGCGATGTTCGTTGCAAGCACGATCTTTCGTTTGTCCTTCGATGGCATGATGGCGCGCTCCTGATCCTCGAAAGGCAGGTCGCCGTAGAGCGCGTGGAGGGATATTCGGTCTTCGTTTATGTTCAGCGCTTCCTGAAGCTCCTTGAGACAGGCGCGTATCTCGCCTGCTCCGGGGAGGAATACGAGGATGTCCCCATTGGTCTCCTTCAGGGCGGTCTTGACAGCCCAGACGATGCGCATCGGGAGAGGCCCCGTGCTGTTCTCAAGGTAGTGTTCTTCTACGGGAAAGGCCTTTCCAGAGGAGGCGATTATCAAGGCGTCGCCCAGTATCGAAGCGATTGGGCCATAATCCATGGTGGCGGACATGACCAGTATCTTCAGGTCCTGCCGCAATCCTTTGCGGATATCGAGGCAGAGCGCGAGCGCCAGGTCTGCATGGATGCTTCGTTCATGGAATTCGTCGAAGACTATCATTGCCACGCCTTCGAGACTGGGGTCGGACTGAATGCGGCGGGTGAGGATGCCCTCCGTAACGACCTCTGTGCGGGTCTTCGCAGAAACCGACCTATCGAAGCGAATGGCGTATCCGATCGTTTCACCCGCTTGCTCATTGAGCGATTTCGCCATCCAGCGCGCGGCGGAAACAGCGGCGATCCTTCGCGGCTCGAGCATGATGATACGGCCCCTTGCAGGTGGTATCACATCGAGTAGCGCAAGCGGGACGCGGGTGGTCTTCCCCGCGCCAGGTGGCGCATGCAGGACAATTGACGAATTGTGTTGCACCGCCTCTTTCAGCCTTGGCAGAATGCTGTCTATAGGGTACGAATTCATGGGTTTATCCTGTCAGGCCTACGGGGTCCAACGTTACAGTCCCTCAACAATAATCTGGGGAACCTGTTGGGTGTGGCTGTCCAGTGTCAGCAGTTTGGGGCCATATCGCATTGCTTTGGCTGCGATCCTCAGACCATTCGTGATGATCGGCGCTGCCTGCACGAAGTGATTCTATTAATATAACACCTCCCGGCAAAGTCAGGCCGAAAAGCAGTAGCGACCTCTTTCGGGGTACCGTGTTAAAAGGTCTTGCTCCGTTTATTGCCTCAATACAAGCCCCGCAAGGATCGCGAAGATCATCATATCCGCACATACATGCGCGATCCAGGGTGCAAAAATACCCTGTGCACGGCGGCGAAGCCCGCCGAGCATGATCCCGTAGACGAAGGTCATAGCGAGCCCCCATGCACCATTCGGGAACCCCTCGAGATAATGCATGGCGCCGAAAGGCCATGCCTGTAACACAATTGATATTATGCCGGGACCGATGGCGCTGTCAAGCGCCTGCATGGTCACACCACGAAACACGAACTCTTCAATGGCCGCGTTGAACGCGGAAAATACGAGCCCGGCAAGCGGGAAAAGCCAGATCGGCATGTCCGGGATATATTTCAGATGCAGCGACAAATCGGGATTCAGGACGCGCGACCAGATGTAAAGCGCAATACTCGAGATCGCGGCTGTTGTAATCACGAGGAGGATGATGTCTTTTCCGAATCGCCCGATACGGAGCCACGAGAGCGATCTGCGGTAGCGCGGAACGGCGAGCACGACGACTAGATAGATAAGGAGCGGTATGACAAGATTTAGGGGCCAGTCATGTAATGATGAATGCAGTAATGGCATGATGGTGAGCGCAGCGGTGAATAACGCAAGGTGAAAGGCTTGATTTCCCTTGACAATGGACGCGACAAAGACGAGCAGAGCAGCGAGTGCAGCGGCCCGGGAACTCATGCGGTGCGAAAACGGAATGGCTGAGAGAAGAATGACCGCTGCGATGATGACAAACGTTTCGGCGAGTGATGATCGCGGCGGTGACTGGATCAATCGAGAAGCGGTTGTCATAGAGTGCGCCTTCTGACAGGCAGGTTCACTTTGTCACGGGGAAGTTGATTTACGCTACGCTGCGCAACGCAATGACGCCCGTAAGAGATTCCCACTAAACTTCCTGGCGAATTAGGAAAGAAAATCTTAGACCGCTAGCACGAATGTCTCAAAGAGGACGCATTCCACGGTGAAATCCGAGGATATCTTATGCGCTCTTCGTATAATTTGCGCGGTTCATGTCTCTTAGATGTTCCAGCTTTTGATCAATTATAGGGTCCAGCTTTTTCGATTCAGGAATGACGTCTGCTCTCCGATTCCTTATACAGCTTTCTAATATCGCGCTTCAGGATCTTTCCCGTCGCGGTCCGAGGGAGCTCCTTAATCATAATAAACCGGCGAGGGATCTTATAATGCGCGACATGCTTGGAGAGATATTCCCGCAACGTTTTAGGATTCACCGATTGGCCGTCCTGCGGGACAACATACATGATTGGCAATTCCTTCCCCTCCTCGTGTTCATGGGGTGCGCCGATCATGGCACAGTCTTTGACTGCTGGATGGCGGTACATGACCTCTTCGACTTCGTAGGGATACACGTTCAGGCCGTCAACGATGATCATGTCTTTCTTGCGGTCAATGATCCGGATATATCCCTCTTGGTCTATAGATGCGATATCGCCCGTGTAGAGCCATCCATCCCTGATGGTTTGTGCTGTATCCTCGGGACGATTGAGGTACCCCTGCATAACGTTGGACCCCTTCACCGCCAGCTCTCCGGGGATCCCGGGAGACAATGTCTTTCCTTCATCGTCTACTACCTTCACTTCCAGGCCGGGCAGTGGCAAGCCCACGGTGCCAGGCCTGTTCCTGCCGGGTTCAAAGGGATTGATGGAGACAATGGGCGACGCCTCTGTGAGGCCGTAGCCTTCAAGAAGCGGCACTTTGAAGGCTCGCTCGAAGTCACGGAGGACCCTCCCCGGAAGGGGCGCCGCCCCGGAAACACAAAGCCGCAAATTAAACAGAAACTTCACGAGGAACGGCATGTCCTTTTCGGCAAGTATCTTGTAAACGGTCGGGATCGCCACAAAGAGCGTGATACGGTCGATGATAAGACTTTTCACTACCCGGGAGAAGGGCCGAACCGACGGCAGGAGGGTGATCTTCGCTCCCACGAGGACCGGAAGGATCACACAAACCGTAAAGGTGAACGAGTGGAACAAAGGCAGAAAGACGACAAGCCGGTCCTTCTGCGTCACATGAATGACCGCAGTGGCGGCAAGGGCATTGGAGACGACATTACGGTGCGTGAGGAGTGCCCCCTTCGGCCGACCCGTTGTTCCCGAGGTATACAGAACGGTGGAAACATCGTCGACAGTATGCGATGACGTATACGCTGCCCGGGCTACGGACCCTGCCGAGCTTGCGACATCACCGATCATGACGAACGACCGCGATCCCTTCTTGCCCAGCTTTTCGATGGTTCCGCTGCAATTCACATCGTAGAAGCAGGTCAGAACGCCAGCATCGTTCAGGATGTAATCGATCTCTTCATGCGTCAAGAGGCTGTTAAGCGGCAGCACGATTCCGCCTGCCCTGATGATGCCGAAGTACGCTGGGATGTAAAGTGCACAGTTGTGGCAGAGAATGGCTACCCGGTCACCGGACTGTATGCCCCGAGTAAGCAGGAAAGAGGAGAACACGTCCGCAAGACGGTCCATGTCTCGAAAAGAATATTTTCTCCCTTCGTATTTTACGAACGTTTTGCGGGGGGTAAGTGCGGCGCGTTTCCGCAGGAGCTGATCGAGGGTAAGGATTTCCTTAATCATACAATAAAATATACCATAGTAAATAAGGCAGTAGAAACAAAAAGGGTGGTCCTCTTCTTATAGCATGTCAGCATAGGGGCAGGTTCTCTGCATTGCTTCCAGCTCCCCTCCGACTTTTGTTTGACGTTTATAACCGCCACATCGCCGCACTAATCTCCCCCGCAGCATGGCGCCAGCATGGAGCATGACCGGCAGGGGTCGGAGACCACCCTTGACATTATACAGGATATGTCCTATCCTATTTATAGATACTTAATACGATATCGGAACTTGGGGTTTGATCAGGAGTCGCTCTGCGGAAACAGGCTGCCTAGTGATGCACCAGGAGAGGAACACGCGGGGGGAGAAAATAGGAATCTGCCCCATACGGTTGATCAGGTATCGTTCAGCGTGAGGTGATTAGCGATGAAAGAAACATTCTACTATCAGGACCTGATAAAAGCCATGGAAGCATGGATGGATTCAGAGGACCAGACCATTAAGGACGCGGAATATATGAAGAATGAAGTCGACAGTCCCTTTGTCAAGATGACCATGGAGATGCTCATCCACGATGCGGAAAAGCACAAGATCATCCAGCAGATGGTTATAGACAGTCTGACGAAGGAGGCGATTCATCTGAGCCCCAACGAATTTGCTCCGCTCAAGGAGGTTCTTAACACGCAAATAGTAGAGGAAAGCGAATCCCTGATGCGCGTCATGGCGACCCTTGACAAGAAAGAGCCGAGAATTACGAGGTACCTCTTATCGTATCTCGGAGCGGACGAAGCAGGACGCCGCGAACTGGTGGGCAGGCTAAATGAGCTCAAACTTTCGACCATTCAGATATCGTAAGAAAAAGCAAGTGAGTAAAGGAGGTGACATCATGGAGGAAAGACGGGGCATAATAACCATGAAAAGAAATCCGCTCACCCTTATCGGGCCGGACATCAAGGTCGGGGACAAGGCCCCAGATTTTACCGTTCTGAACGGCGAACTCCTCGAAGTGAAGCTTAACGAATTCAGCGGAAAGATAAAGGTCATTAGCGTAACGCCGTCGCTTGACACGCCGGTCTGTGATCTGCAGGCTCGTCGGTTCAACCATGAAGCGGCATCATTGCCGCACGATGTCGCGGTTCTGAACATCAGCATGGATCTCCCCTTTGCGATTTCGCGCTTCTGTACCGTGGCGGAGATCGACCGGGTGAAGGCGCTGTCGGACCATCGGGACGCGTCTTTCGGCACCGCCTATGGTGTCTTGATCAAGGAGCTTCGGCTTCTGGCGAGATCGATCTTCATCATCGACAAGAACAACGTTGTGCGGTACAAAGAGATTGTTTCGGAGCAGTCCAGCCATCCCGACTATGACAAGGCGCTCGAAGCGCTCGGGAAAATACACGGTATCGCCAACGCTGCGTAGAGGTAAGGGTACTGCGGATAGATTAAAGAGAAAAGGCCGCTCCCGATGACCGGGAGCGGCTTCTTTAAGGTTTGGCTTAGAATTTTACGACATTAGCTGCTTTCGAGCCTTTGGGGCTGTCAACAACGTCAAACGTCACATTCTGGCCTTCGGCCAGCGACTTGAAACCGCTGTCCTGGATGTCGGAAAAGTGGACAAAAACATCTCCGCCATCTTCTTTGGTAATGAATCCAAAACCTTTGGAATCATTGAACCATTTAACGGTACCTTTTGCCATTCAGGTTGAACCTCCTTCTTTGGATATCGACGATTGCGGAAATGTCACAAAAAAAACCGCAAAGCGTACAATCTTTGTGGCCTCTCTCACAACAAAGACTTCCGAACTTCGAAAAAATAATTGCATGATTTCGCGTAAAAGTCAAGCGTTATTATTCATATATGATGGACTTAGCAACTTACAGGCAGAGGAAGGAATCCGACTGGACTCGCAGAAAGAGACTGAGTATACTGATTGGCGGGAGCCTCTTTAGGCATTCCTCGTAGGGAGCAAATGACATGGCCCGTTCATACAAAAAAGTATTGAACATAAAACAGACAGGCTGGAACCTGAATCCGCTCTTCGCGGGCGACAATGACCCTCTGATGAGGAAAAAGCGCGATATCCTCGAACGGGAGAGCTACGCGTTCATCAATGCGTGGAAAGACCGCGCCGATTATCTCGAAAACCCTGAGGTGCTCCGCCAGGCTCTGGACGACTATGAATCCTGGAAGAGAAGGTACGGCACGGACGGCGATGAAGGCTATTATTTCTTGCTCCGCACCCATCAGGACCAGAACGATCCGAAACTCAAGGCACAGTATAACAAGATCGAGGAGTTCAGCAGGAAGGTCGAGAACGACAGTCAGTTCTTCCGCCTGCGCATCGCCGGGATCAAGCGTGAGGATCAGACAAAATTCCTGCATCACGACGCCCTCAAACGATACCAGCATTTTTTGGAGCGGATATTTGCCGAATCCCGTTACCACTTGAGTGAGCCCGAGGAGAGAATCCTGAACCTCAAAGCCGCCACCTCTTATTCGAACTGGACCAAAATGACCGCTGGATTCCTTTCAAGGGAAGAACGTCCGGTCGTCATGGAGAATGGCAGGAAAAGGACCCGTCCGTTCGCGGAGATCATCAGCCTTATGAACAGCAGGAAGAAGAGGACACGCGACTCCGCCTCCGAAGCCTTTAATGACATCCTGAGCAGGAACGTCGATGTGGCCGAAGCAGAGCTCAATTCCGTACTCGCGAACAAAAAGATCGACGATGAGCTACGCGGTGCTCCCCGGCCGGACAGCCTCCGGCACCTGAGCGATGATATTGAGAGCGAGATCGTGGACACGCTTTTAGGTTCCGTGTCCGGACGGTTCGGCATCGCCTCTTTGTTCTATAAGCTCAAAGCTAAATTATTCAAGGTTAGGAAACTCAAATACCACGAACGGAACATCGAATACGGAGAAGTCGCCAAGCGCTATTCCTACGCGAAATCCGTGAACCTTGTCCATGGGGTGCTGAAAAGGCTTGACGATCAGTTCGCCGATATCTTTGAAGGATTCATTGAGAAGGGGCAAATCGACGCGTACCCTGGGAAAGGCAAGGACAGCGGCGCGTTCTGCACCCACCACCTCATCACACAGCCCACGTACATCCTCCTCAACCATGCCAGCAAGCTGCACGATGTCCTGACCATCGCGCACGAGGTGGGCCACGGCATCAACAACGAGCTCATCAAGGAAAAGCAGCACGCCCTCGATTTTGGCACCCCCACCTCCACTGCCGAGGTCGCAAGTACCTTCCTGGAGGACTTCGTGCTTGAGGATATCCTCCGCGAAGCAGACGACGAACTGCGGCTTGCTATCATGATGGCAAAGTTGAACGACGATGTATCGTCCATCTTCCGGCAGGTCGCCTGCTATCGGTTCGAGCAGGACCTGCATGGCGAATTCCGGAGGAAGGGTTACTTGTCAAAGGAAGAAATCGGGAAGCTCTTCCAGAGGCACATGGTAGCATATATGGGCCCCGCCGTTGAGCAGTCACCGGGCTCTGAGAACTGGTGGGTCTACTGGCACCATATCCGGTATTTCTTCTACGTTTATTCCTACGCAAGTGGGCTTTTGATCTCCAAGTCGCTCCAGAGCAAGGTGAAGAAAGACCCCGCGTTCATCGGCAAGGTCAAGGAGTTCCTGTCCGCCGGGTTGTCAGATTCCCCGAAGAACATCTTCGGTAGGCTCGGGATCGATATCGCCGATAGAACTTTCTGGGACAGAGGGCTGGATGAGGTCGAGGACCTGCTCCGAGAGACCACGCTGCTGGCCGTGAGGCTTGGTAAGTTGTGATAAACTCTGATATATAGCTGTTCAAAACTAGATCTGCCACGGTGTTTCCCGTCCGGTGTTTCCCGTCCGGTGGTTCTGTCGTTCCACACGCAGGCGAGCTCTCATAAAATATATGCTAGCGTTTGATTCATGTGAGCATACTACCCGCAGCACCCGTTCCCGCTGATGCCGCAGTCGCAGGAAGGAGCGCCGCCCTTTATCATCCCGTTGATGATGGCCGCGGCGCAGCCGACACCGGCATTCACGGTGATAGCGCCGAAGTCACAGTTCATGGCGCAGGCTCCGCACTCCATGCAGAGGTCCCGGTCCATGACTGCGGCCTTTTTGTCACGCATCTCAAAAACTCCATGCGGACAAACTTCGACACAGCGGCCACAACCCGTGCATTTGTCCGGCGAATATGCCAGGGTGCTCACATTCGCAAGGTATTTCATACGAGCCTCCATTCCCTGAACTTAAAGAGGAGCAATAGCAGCAGTGATATGCCAGCCATGATGACATAGACAGGAATGCCGATTTTGAGTTCTTTCTTAACACCCGACATGCCGGTAAAGGTCGTCGAGCCCGTGAACTGGAGTGCAAAGTAAGAGCTCGCTATGGGGAAGAAGAGATAAACTGCCGCAAGCATGATCGTGTTATGCCTCTCAACGAGGCCGAATACTTGGACCGTAAGCAAGACCGAGAGCATGCCCACTAGCCATCCTTTGATCGCGAAAGACCGGCAGGGAATGAACGGAAGCAACACCGGTGTAATGAAAGCTCCGGCGAGGATAGAGACCAGTCCCAGCAGCAGGAAGGGGGCGCCGCCTGCCCAGGCTTTTTCGAACATGATTCCTGAGGGCTGCAGCCCGAACAGGAGCAGTATTCCTGCGGCAAACCATGGATACTTTTTCGTGAGTGGATTGATTTCCATGGGCGTGAGGGCCAGCCGGTCGAACATCGGAAAATTAATTGCGCTCATCTCCTTTGTTTTTTTGTAGCCTGCCTGAACGTACGTCCGGATGTCCCGTGCGTCCACGGGGCCGAAGTAAACTCGAAACCCGGTCCGCTTCTGAACCGCGCTTGCCCTCACACCCCCTGCGCCGAGCTGGGGTACGATAATCCGCCGATGACTCACTACCGTCTCTAGGTGAGCTTCTGCGATCCGTCTTACCAGCTCGTCGGTACCGAACGTCCCCTTACCCGCAGCGCACCAAACATTGATGCTCTTGGTATCGAGTACGAGGATCCAGGCATTCAGCCCCTTTAATTCTCTCCGGAGGACATCAAAACTCAGTTTATAATTCGCGCTGACGAATACATCGGAATCGTTATCCGGTTCGCCAACGGCATACAGCCCAGGCAGAATAGCGTATCTCATGCGGTACGCACTGATCCTGCTCCTTATCATGCCCCAATGGTCGCCGCGAGACCAGTTGGTCGAGACCTTCATGACCGTGCCCGCTGGAGTACTGATGGTTCCCGTTGCCCAAAGGGGTATATCCTTTCTATCCGCGGCGCACCATGTGCTTTGCGTCAGAACGGAGCCGGGTATGCAGCAACTATCGGTCGGACAGCACGTACTGCTTTGTGTCCCCTCTCCGTCACTTCGCTTTACAAACTTTATTTCCTGCATGTACTCCCTGATCCTCTCTGGCGTGATCGTGATGCATTCGTATGTTACTGCACACTTGCGGTATTCGCAAGAGATTGTGCGCTTATCACAGTCCTGTTACGATTGTTACAAGATATCTTCATCTTCCTTACGCCAGGCCGGGTCAACGATGCAGAGGAAGACAAGGTCCGTCTTCCCGGAATTGTGGATAAACTGCGTCGTCCCGGGGGGAATATAGACCGTGAAGCCGGGGCGCACGGCCCCCGTGTCGCCATCGATATGCATCACACCTTCGCCTGCCACGATATAATATACCTCGGATGTTTTGAGCCCGTGGGGCTTTGTCGTCTGACCCGGCCTCACGATTGCGTGCGCCAGGCTGTAACGGATCGTGAGGTCGGCTTTGTCGGGATGAAGAATCTCCCGCAGGATACTGCCATCCCCTGCAATGAATTCTGCACAGTCTTTCAGATCCCGTATTAACATGAGAGGCTTCTCCTTACGGATTTTTATTTATCATCAAGATCATTTGCATAACTCGACTTTATCATATTTTCGGTCTTTTTCAAAGTACCCTGATGTAAGGTGATTTTTTTCATGCTCATGAGCCTTGTCGGCAGAATTTCACCGGTTAAATAAATGCCGCATAACTGTCGTCCGCTTTAATCCCGATGGATGAAATCCACACGAAACCCGGCTCAGCCTTGACGCAAGCATGCTGATACAGTAAAATCAGTCATCACGAGAGGATGCAAAGCACATGGACCAATACGAATTAAACGATCTCAAACGCTGGTTCACAGACTACTGCGGTTCATTTTACTCATTAAACCGTGAAGACCAGCGAAATATCTCCCTCAAAGAAGAACATACCCGCAACGTCTGTGGGAACATCGTACAGATCGCACGGCCCCTTTCGCTAGACGACGCCAGAATCACGCTCGCAGAAGCAATCGCCTTATACCACGACATCGGCAGATTCCCGCAGTATCAGAAGTTCAGAACGTTCAAAGACAGCGTTTCGGTAAATCATGCAGCCCTGGGAGCAAAGGTACTGATTGAGAATAATGTCCTGCAGGGCCTTCCCAGGCATGAGCGGGACATCATCGTGCGCGCCGTGGCCCTGCATAATGTCTATTCCATACCCGGCAGGCTTGACAAGGATATGCTCCTTTTTCTTAAACTGGTGCGCGACGCCGACAAGCTCGATATCTGGAGGGTTGCCATAGAGTATTACGGGCAACCAGAGGATGGAAGGGCCTCAGCGGTGGGACTCGGGCTTCCGGATATTCCCGGATATTCGCCGGAGGTTCTAACAGCCTTGAAAAGCGAACGGATGGTTCAGATGTCGATGCTCAAGACTCTGAACGACTTTAAGCTGCTCCAGTTGGCATGGATCTATGATCTCAACTTTTCGAGTTCTCTGCGGATCTTGGAGTCGAGGCAGTACATTGACGGCATTGCCGCGACCCTGCCGCAGACAAAGGAAATCAGCGGAGCACTGGCCACATTACGCGGGTATGTGTACGATGCACTGCGGGGCAAATAGCATTTCCCCCAAAGGAATACTTGCTGCTCCAAGCACCGTTCTATTCACGACCTGACAGAAAACTCGGGCTCTCTTGTCTTGTAATACTGGTAGAGCACCTTCTCCAAGTTCCTGACGATGTCCTCTTTCGCGTTAATGACGAATACCCTGTTCTGTATCTGGAAGAGCTCCCGCTCCATCCGCGTGACCCCGGGAGGAGAGGAATGCCGTCTCGCAAGCTCGGCCTCGAACATGGGTACGATCTTGTCCTTCATCCGGAGCTCAGTGTCCATGAAGAAAACCGCAATCTCGGGTGATAGGTCGTCAACACGGTTAAGGAACGCGGTTATCTCGCTGTCGTAGATCTGCTTGGGCGGCGATGATTTCACTTCCATATAGATGAGCGCTCCGTCGAACTTCGCGATCACGTCATAGTCCCCTCCCACCTCCGGCCGCTTGAACTTCACTCCCCAGATCGCCTCGGAGCCAAACTCTCGCTTGAATACTTCAGAGATATACCATTCAAGAGTCACACCAAAGCTTTTGACCGGACCTTTGGTGAGGGTATAGGTATTGGTCATTTTTTTGAGCAGTTTGATGGAAATGAGGTAGTCGAGATATTCTTTCGTTACGCTAGGAGTCGCATACCTCGTGACTTGTTCGAGCGTAAAGAGCCTCTGATGTTTGATCACGTCCCGCAGGAATAGCCGAAAGGAATATTTATGCAGCCTCTGGAAATAAGACTGGAGATATTTTTTTGACGGGATCAGCCGGTCTTCTAACGGTTCTTTCTTATATACTGTGAATCCCCGCCGTTTCAGAAGGATATCGATGCGCGGGGTCAGGAGATTGAGAGAGGCGCGGAGTCGCTTGACCTCTTCTCTCAGGTAAGCGAGCTCTTCGAAGGTCTTGTCGTCGGATAGTGGCACAGGTTCTCGTCCTCAAGTGCAGGTTCCCGGGTTTGTCTGGCATCCTGCTTCGCGCTTCTTCTCGGCAAGCCGTATTTCTCTCCTCGCCTTTGCCTCGCGGTTCCGACGCATTTCCTCTTCGACTTCCAGGATGAGAGGCGGAATTTCGCGGGGCTTTCCATGCTGGTCAAGCGCAACATAGGTCAGATACGCCGAGGCCGCATGGCGCACTTCGCCGGTCAAAAGGTTCTCAGCCTCTATGCGGACCCCGATCTCCATCGACGTCCTTCCCACCAGATTCATGCTTGCCTTGACAAAAAGAACATCGCCGACAAAAACCGGGTGATGGAAGTCCATCCGGTCGATCGAAGCGGTGACTACATTGCTCCGTGAATGTCGGGCGGCCACTACGCCTGCCGCCTCATCGATGATCTTGACGACCACGCCGCCGTGAACATTTCCCGCGGGATTGGCATCCTGTGGGATCATCATCTGGGCCATGATGACACTGCTGTCCTTTACTCGCTTCCCTTCCATCATTCGCCTCCCTTTACGCTCATGCAACATGGACCTCTTCGCCGGAACAAACCTGTATTTGCACAGGTCACTAAAGGGCCATGACTGCGTTTCCCTGAACATATACCAGTTGAACTTATTTTATCAAACTACTGTCCTGTTATCTATGATTATTTGAGGCATGAGGGAACATGGGCGGTACGTATTTATTTCGCAATTATCCTTACCGAGGGTAGTATATTGTTGAAGACTGTGAAGCAGTTTTCTATCTCTTTCATACCAGTGACATGTGAAATTGGAATATACAGTAATGGAGAAAATCAGTAAGAGAAGTAACTCGGACAAGTGTCCTTGCAATAGAGAAAGACACCGGAGCATCGTACGGGGAATTTGCCTCCCTACTCGTAATAAAAAAAAGCAACGCTGATGTAAAGCTTATTTCCCCAGCCGCCAATAATTTTACTTTTATTTTATAGTTACATAATATATATTACATACTTCATTCATGATCTTCTTAAACAAGAGAGGGTATTGTAAGTATGAGTGCATGGAAAAACACAAATAATAGATTTGTCGTCTTCTTTGACATAGTAGGCTTTAAAGATATGGTATTTAGCAATGATCATAAGAATGTTTTGGATTCGATGAGATATTTGAGTGAGCGTTTGGGAGAAATAGGCAATAAAGAGGAAACGTCGCCTCAGATCAAGCAGATTTTGTTTTCTGACTCTGTTATGCTTATTTCAGAAGATGACTCAGTAAATTCCGCACACGAAATAGCGTTGGCAGCAAACTGGCTGACATCGGCATCATTATTTAAAGGAATAGCAATCAAAGGTGTAATGGCGTATGGAAAACAAACAGCTGATTTCAAGAGATCGTTACACTTCGGCAAGCCGTTAATTGATGCATGTTTATTAGGGAAAGAGCTGATGTTGTATTCTGTAATCTTACATCATACAGCTGAAGAAAAATTGTCGGAATATAAATTGCTGAACACCAGAGATAGTTTTATAGACGTATTGCAATATAAGACGCCTATGAAAAGCGGCAATATAAATCATTATGTGCTAGACTGGACCAAAATAAATGAAAGAATTAGCGCGGCAGATGCTATGAATAATTTGTATAATTTCTTTTCAGGCGAGGCAAGAAATTGTATAGATAATACTCTTGAATTTGTGCATTTTGTGAGTAAACGCAGTGAAAAAAATGGGATTAAATATCTGTCACCTCTCTTAAGCAGATAACCTTTAGATATTATATATATTGCATGTACAAAACTCTCGTATTTTTCTTCAAAGAGCCCCCTTTTTTGTTATTTTTTTAAGATATAAGATCAACTGCGCATAACCTCCTCGGGAAATCAACTCCAGCAAGACAGTGCCAAGTTTGTTAGAGAAATTTGGCGTGGCTACAGCAGCTCTCCCAGGAGTTACTACAAAACCGTTAAATACGCTGCTTATCGGGTTAACTCCACCTTGCGGGATATTTGCGCGCCAAAGAAGACAAATCAGTCGTCATCGGATAAATGGTGAACTAAGCTGGAGTTGGCAAGCGCCAACCAAACGTTGTTTGAAGGAAGAGATTAATATGGCCGCACCCTCCGTAGCAGCACAGGGTACCGCCCTTGAACTTTGCAATAAAAATAATACTTTGATGTAAAATAATAAAGGCTTAGAAGTTCACCCTCTAAGCCTTTATTATCCTCACCTATATTCTGGCTACATTACGACTCCTGTACGAATTTATTGTATTGCTTCGCTTACAAAATTGATTAGTTAATTGGTGGAGGCGGTGGGATTCGAACCCACGTCCGAAAACCTTCAGACAGAAGCTCATACATGCTTATCCCCTCATTTGTATCTCGCCTCATCCGGCGCCTTGGGGAAAGCTCCGGAATCGGCCAGCCCGGTTTTTCTCGCCT
>DATJZV010000108.1:0-23562 GCA_035498715.1 Nitrospirota bacterium | reverse complement strand
CCCGGCTTCATATTGAGGTCTCTATACGCCGCCTGCAGGTGCAAGGGAACCGGATAGTAGATCATGTTCGACACCTTCGCAGCATCGAGCTCCTTTTTTACTCCATCCCTGTTCTTGATCTTGATGGTATATTGGTGATAGACATGTTTCGCCCCGCTCATTTCGCGGGGTGTTTCAATACCGGGGACGGCAAGATTTTTGTTGTAACGCATGGCATTGTCTCTGCGTTGTGTGTTGTATTCGTCAATATGTTTGAGCTTGACCCTGAGTATTGCAGCCTGCACTTCGTCCAGCCTGCTGTTAAATCCGATCTCATCGTGGTAATAGCGCACTCGACTGCCGTGGTTCCTGAGACTGAGCATGCGCTCGGCCAGCTTCGCATCATCGGTGATCACCATGCCGCCGTCGCCGTACGCGCCAAGATTTTTACTCGGGAAGAAACTGAAGCAACCAAGATCTCCAAAGGTACCGGTCTTTCTGCCTTTGAATTCCGCGCCGAAGGACTGCGCACAGTCTTCGATGACCCGGAGCCCGTGCTTCTGTGCAATCTGCATGAGACCGGCCATCTCAACAGACTGACCATACAGGTGAACAGGGAGAATGGCCCTGGTTTTCCCCGTGATCGCTGCTTCTATCTTGTTAATATCCATATTGAACGTATCGGCATTGATATCCACGAAGACCGGGACGGCACCGATGTAGGACACCGCTTCGGCCGTCGCTATGAAGGTGAACGGTGTGGTGATAACCTCATCGCCCCGCTTGATGCCCGCGGCAAGCAGCGCCAGGTGAAGGGCGTCCGTACCCGAGGCCACGGCCACAGCATGCTTCACTCCATGATATGCGGCAACCTCTTCTTCGAAGGCTTTCCCCTGGGGGCCGAGAATGAAATGGGTGCTCTGGATCACGCTCAGGACGGCTCTGTTGATCTCGTCTTTGATGGACTCGTACTGGATTTTAAGGTCGACCATGGGTACGGACATGATAAAAAACTCCTCTCTATGCTGCCGGAACGAACTCGGTGATTCCTTTTTGAATGTTTTCCGTAATTTTTTGCGCCAGGGCAAGCGCCCGTCTGCCCTCAATGCCCGAAACGAGTGGACGCACACCTGTCTGAATGCAGAGCACAAATGCCCGCACTTCCTCGCCGAGCGTATCACGCCTCTCGGTTGAGATATCTTTTATTACCAGTTCAGGGACCGGATCTCCGCTCTTGCGCGACACCACTGCCTTTTGCGCCTGGTAATCGGATGTATACACGGCCTCGCCGTCGAATACCCGAAGCAGGCGTTTTTTTTCCTCGGACACCCTGCTTGCAGTAATATCGGCGACGCATCCGTTCTGGAATATGATCCTTGCCGAAGCGCAATCGATCTCCCGTGTAATAACGGAGGCGCCTGCTGCGCTCACCTCGCGTGGAGCCGAACCTGCCAGATCCAAGACAATATCAAGGTCGTGGATCATCAGATCGAGTATCACATTCACATCGGTACACCGTACCGTAAACGGAGCCGATCTCTCGGCGGTCATATACCGTGGTGTTTTCAGAAGGGCCTTGACCGCGGTAACCGCCGGGTTGAATCTCTCAATGTGCCCAACCTGAAGGACCAGCCTTTTCTGGGCTGCCAGCTCGATAAGTTCATCAGCCTGTTCGAGGGTTGCTGTCACGGGTTTTTCGAGCAGGACATGGATGCCTTGCTTCAGGAACTGCTTCGCTATATGATAATGGAAGACCGTGGGAACGACTATGCTTACCGCATCCACTCGTCCGAGCAATTGCGCGGGGTCAGAAAAAGCGAGGGTGTTCACCTTTTTCGCAATCTGCGAGGCGCGCACCGGGTCCGTATCGACAACGCCTGTCAGCTCCGTGTCCGGCATGGCTGCATATTTTTCCGCATGAAACTGGCCCAGATACCCAACGCCTATGACACCGACCCTGACTTTTTTCATGCCATCCCCTGCGGATTCTGTATTGCAACAATCGTAATGCCTGCCCGATCGGCCTCCCGGACGACTGCTTCGCGATCGATAATGATGGTCTTGTCTGCTTCGACGGCAAGGCATGACGCCTTCACCTGCTCCATGGTGCTTATGGTCTGCGTGCCCACGGCAGGGAGGTCGAACCGAAGGTCCTGATGCGGTTTGCATACTTTCACGACAACCGCACCCCGGCCGCAGAGGAGTCCGCCGCGGCGGATGGCCTCATCCGTACCCTCGATGGCTTCCACCGCAAGCACGGCCTGGTCCTTGACTACCACCGTCTGACCGATGTCGAGCCTGCCGATCTCTTTGGCCATATGCCAGCCAAACTCGATATCCTGCTCTTCATCCTTTGACGGTCTCCGTTTCGTCAAAACGCCCGGCAATGCCAGAATACTGTCCAGGTAGAGCGTAGATGCGCGAACGGTAATGCCCTCGGACTCGAGTTCATTGGCTACGGCACGAAGGATCGAATCGTCCTTTTTGTGGACCATCTTTGCGAGCAGGGCCATCCCGCGGAGATCGGGCAGGCCGCCACTGAAAAGGCGCGTTTTCTTGATCCCGCCTGCCATCAGGACGTCCGTCACCCCTTGCTCCTTGAAAATCTTGATGAGCTTCCCGAGTTGTCCAACGTTGATCCAGAAGATGGCATCCACCCATTGTGCAAGTTCGGGGAGTGTCTCGCCCTCATGGGCCACGGCGATGACCTGCATGCCCTTCTGCTTAGCAGCGCGGGCAAAAGCAACCGGGAAATTTCCATTCCCTGCTATTAAACCGATCTTGTTCATCGTTTCCCGCGGCCTGGATGCCGATCTCCGGTTCTCCTTAGCGCGTTACCCCTCGTTTTGAAGTGCGGATGAAGTCAACGAGCATGCGAACTTCGGTCGTCTCGGGAAACTCCTCAAGCGCTTTCTGCAAGGCCTCGTCCTGGGTCAGCCCGGAACGGAAGATGATCTTGTAGGCTTTCTTGAGCGTTGCGATGACCGCATCACTGAAGCCCTTCCGCTTCAGACCAACGAGGTTCAGTCCATACAGCTTCGCCCTGTTTCCCGCTGCGCTGACATAGGGGGGGATGTCCTGGCTCACCGCCGACTGTCCGCCGATGATGGAGTACGCCCCGATTTTCACAAACTGGTGTACCGCCACGATACCGCCGAGGATAGCATGGTCGCCGATGACAATGTGCCCGCCAAGCGCCACGGAATTCGCCATGATGATGTTGTTGCCCAGCTTGCAGTCGTGGGCCACGTGGGAATAGGCCATGAGAAAATTTTTATTGCCGATCACCGTCTTCCTGTCCTCTTTGGTGGTCGCCCGATGTACCGTTGCGCACTCCCGGATAACATTGTCGTTACCTATTATGAGATAGGTTTCATCATCCTTATAGCCAATATCCTGGGGCGGTGTCCCGATGCTGGAAAAAGCATGGATGTGGTTTCGTTCACCGATCGTGGTCCAGCCCTCGATCAGCACATGGGATTCGATTTTCGTATCTCTGCCGATCGACACATGCTCGCCGATGACCGAGTACGGTCCGATCACCACGTTTTCAGCCAAGCGCGTCTTCGGATGTACTATTGCCGTCTGATGAATATTCACTCACTTCTCCCGTATCAAAAGAATCACTTATCCACGATCATGGCCATTAATTCCGCCTCTGCCACGACCGCGCCATCAACAAGCGCCTGGGCCTTCAAACCCATGATATTCCCACGTACTTTGGTCAAATTAAGCTCGAAGCGAACCTGATCACCTGGCACTACAGGTTTCCGGAATTTTGCCTTGTCGATGGTCATGAAGTATATCACCTTCTTCTTTAAGTCCATCCCTTCCGCTTCCGCCGAGCGCATTGCGAGGACGCCTCCCGTCTGTGCCATTGCCTCCAGGAGCAGGACACCCGGCATGATCGGGTGACCGGGAAAATGTCCCTGAAAAAACGGCTCATTAATCGTTACATTTTTGATCCCTACAATCCGCTTGCCCATTTCCATTTCCAGTATCCTGTCGACCAAAAGAAATGGATACCGGTGAGGAAGGATATCAAAAATCTCCTGAATGCCAATCATCGCTTCTCCCCCTTTACGCGCCTGATATTTTTCCCTTCAATTCCTGGAGCTCTTTCTCGAGAGCGTTTACCTGTCTCTTGAGTTCGGGTAATTTTGGAAGAACTGCCTGAACCTTAAGCCAGTCCTTCATCGGCATGGAATAATATCCGCCGACCACCTGCCCCGGAGGTATGTCTTTTATTAGGGCCGATCCCCCTGAAGCTATCACGCGGTCACCAATGGTTATATGATCCGCCAGCCCAACCTGACCGGCAAGGATCACGTAGTTGCCGATGGTACAGCTTCCAGCTATTCCCACCTGTGCCACGAGCAGGCAGTGCTCGCCGATCGTGACATTGTGAGCAACCTGCACCAGGTTGTCTATCTTGGTGCCCTTCTTGATAAGGGTGTTCCCGAGCGTGGCACGGTCGATGGTGCTGTTGGCCCCGATCTCGACATCGTCCTCAATCACAACGCCGCCGACCTGGGGGATCTTATGGTGTTTTCCGCCATCCGTCACGAAGCCGAAGCCATCACTGCCGATGACCGCCCCTGAATGGATGACCACCCGCTTGCCGATCCGTATCCCTTCCCTGATGCTCACATTCGGATAGATGATGGAGTCATCATCGACCATCGATCCCCTGCCAACATGAGCGCCGGGGTAGATAATGACCCGGTCCCCGATCCTCGCGTCATCGGCGATCACCGCATAAGGATGGATCGAGGGGTCCGCGCCGATGACGACGTTTCGGCCTAAGGACGCCTTATCGCTTATGCCGAGAGGACGGTACGGCGTGACGTAGAACAGTTCGAGCACCTGCGCAAAGGCGAGTCGTGGATTTTTTACTCGGAGCAGCGGCAGATGCATTTCGGGCGTGTCCAACGGCACGAGCGCGGCCGACGCGCGAGACTGTTCGAGGTCTTTCAGAAAATTTTTCCCCGTGATGAAGGTAATCTTCCCTTCGGACGCCTCGCGCACGCCTGCAGCGCCAATGATGTCGGCGTCTCCCGAACCTGATAACGTCGCGCCCAGTATGTTCGCCAGCTCTTTCAGCTTCATGATAGTTCCATTTTGTCCGAGTCGCCTTCTTCAGACCTACTTGTTGGTCTCATCCTTCTTGTCCATTTCAACAATGACCTTGTTCGTCAGGTCCAGGTCCTCATCGGCGTACAGGATGGACGGAACTTCAGCCTTCGAGAGGATGTTGATGGTCTTGTTCAGCACCAGCGAGACCTTCTCCTTTTTTGCGATTTCCTTGAGAACGGCCACCATCTGCTGGTTGAACTCCTGCGACAATTCCTCGTTCTTCTTGCTGATCTCCCCGCTGAACTCGTTCCGTTTTTTATCGAACTCGTTGATCTTGCGGCTGATCGTCTCCTCTTTCTCCTTCTGGGCTTTGTCGTTCAGCATTTTGGCCTGCTTCTGTTTACCGTATTCTTCCTGCAGACTCTTGATCTCATCAGCATCCATGTCCAGGATCTTCTTACGGCTGTCGTAATATTCGCGGACAATGCCCTGGTACTTCTTTCCCATCTTTGTTTTGTCGAAGACCGCTTGTGAATCAACGTAGGCGATCTTTTCCCCCGCCGCCATAGCGCTAACTGCTATGAAGCACAATGCTGCAACCATCACTGCGACTTTCTTCATGACTGCCTCCTCGTATTTTTTATGCAGAACTCGTCTGGTTCTCCCAGAAATCAAAACAAGGTACCGATATTGAACTCGAACTGGCTTGGCTGGTCAGTTGGCTTTTTATTGATGATGTATGCCCATTCGAACCGGAGCGGTCCGATCGGTGAAAGCCACCAGAAACCCCATCCCCATGTCTGCCGCAGTTCGTGGAAGCTGATCCTCGTCGGTTCATCCGGCTGCTGGGTTACCAGCAAATTGTCGTCGAAACCACGGCCAATATCAGTAAAGAGCACGCCTTTCAGGCGTGCGGCGGGAACGATGGGGAAACTATATTCAAAATTAAAGATCAGCTCCTTGTTCCCGCCGACACGATTGCCGTAGATATCAACGGGGCCGTCTGTACCGTACCGGAAGCCCCGGACCGTGCCGCTGCCTCCGACGAAGAACCGTTCACCAATCGGGATGGGCTTCTCAATGAGAGACTCAATATATCCGATCCTCCCTCGGGCCAGAAACACCGTATCCCAGGGCAGGGGGAAGTACCATGCCGAATCAAGCACGGTCTTGATGAATTCAGGATCGCCTCCGAGCGGACCGCCGGCAAATTCCACAAACATCGTATTTCTCGATCCTGTTTTAGGGTCGAGATAGAAGTCCCTCGAATCCCTTGTCAGGGACGCCGTCACGGCGCTCGTAGTAATAATCGTTCCATAATTCTCGAGTTGCAGCTGCAACGCGAAAGGTATAGGATAGACGTTGATGTCTTTGGCTTGCGACTGATCCAGGCTGTACCGGATCGAGCCTGAAAGATATTCACTAAAGCTCTTGCCCGTACCGATCCCAAAGCCGTCTGTTAAGAGAGTATAGCCGTCATACGTCTGCTCCTGACGATAAACATCCACCCTGCCCCATATCGGCTCGTCAAAGAGATAAGGCTCCATGAAGCTCAGCATGACTATTCGGTGCGTGCCGCCCCACTGTGTCTTCACTTTCAAAAGCTGGCCGCGACCGCCGAGGTTGCCCTGCGCCACCTCGACGATCGCCATGAGCTTGTCCACAGAGCTGTAACCGCCGCCCACGCTCAACGTACCGGTCATCTTTTCCTTGACCTTGACATCGAGGTCCATGAGGGGTTCCTGCTGCCTGCGTTCGGGGACGATATCAATACTTTCGAAGAAGTTAAGGTTGTTGAGTCTATCGTAGCTCCTCTTAAGCGCTTTTTTGCTGTAAAGATCGCCCTCATCCAGCCTCATCTCGCGTCGAATGACCTTATCACGGGTCTTGGTGTTGCCTGAAATGTTGATCCTGCCAATACGTACTTCGCCGCCCTCCTGAATTTCGATGTTGATTGTGACCATCTTCCTTTCAGGATCGACGTTAAACAGGGGAACAACGCTCGCAAAGGGTTTCGCGATGCCATCGTAGCGGTCCATGATCCTGGCCACATCCTGTCTCAGCGTCTCCCTGCTGAACACATCTCCCGGCTTGAGCTTGACTTCATTTTCGAGTTCGCGGGTGGGGATGGACACATTCCCTTTGAATGTCAAGGAGCCGACCCGGAACTGTTCACCCTCCTTGATATTGATGCGCACGACGAGTTCGTCCTTTTTCGTTATAGTCCTCGTCTTGCTGGAATACCAATGGATGCGCTCCGTATATGTTTTCGGCGAGATGACCGGCTCGTCTACCTGCACCTGAATGTAGCCCTTGTTGTAATACAAATTCCGGATGGTCTCCAGGTCTTCCCTCAGTTCATCCGTTCTCAGGGTCCCGCTGCGTCCTAGAAAAGAGAAAAACCAGTGCTCCTGAGTTTTAAGAGCTTTCTTGATCTCATCGGAGGTCAGGGCCTTGTTGCCGGTAATGATGATATCCGTCAGTTTTACCTTGTCTCCCTCTTTGATGAAAAAAGTGACGCTCCGGTCCCCACCCCGCAATTCGGTGACCACCGGCACGACAATGGCATCATAGTAACCGGCATCCTGGTATTTTAACCGTATCTTTTCCGCATTTTCCTGAATCAGCTGCAAGTTGAAGGCGGTCCTCGGGAGCAAGGTGAGACCTTCCTTCAGTTTTTCGGTCGTCAGTTCATCGTTCCCATCGAAGGTGATTTCTCGGATCAGTGGTTTCTCTTTTACCAGGAATATGACCTTGAGACCGTTCTCAAAACCTTCCGTCTTTACCTGAACGTCCTCGAAGTGGCCGAGCTGGTATAAGGCCTTGATATCGTCCTTGATCTGTACAGGGGAAAAGACCCCGCCTTCTTTTGTTTTGATCTTGGCGAGAATCGTCGCCGTCTCGATTCTTTTGTTCCCTTGGACTTCTATCAGAGTTACCTTCACATCCTCCGCAGCTCCGGAGACGGCGAGAAGGAACATGAACATCAGGGCGCACACTCCGATGGCAGAACGATGTCTAAACACTTTAGCAGGCGCCCTCCGATACCCTTGAATAAGAACGGATTACTATAGCATTAACACGGAAATGTGTAAACAAAAATCTATGGGAAAAGCCTCGTGAAGGCCTCATTGGAGAGCAGGACACCGCGATCCGTGAGCATCAGCCGGCCATCTCTTACGCGGACAAGGCCAGAATCGCGGAGCGATGCAATGCTTGCTTCAAGACGACGGGATGCCTCGGGACCGAACTCCTGTTCATACTTTCTGAGGTCTACACCCTGTGCTGTCCGGAGTCCCAGCATGATGGTCTCTTCCGCCGCACGACCATTCTTTGCGGTCTCAACGTCTTCGACTATGGACAGTCCTGCAGTCAGCCTGCGCGAATATTCATGAACGTCAGCGATAGCATGATATCTCTCTCCCGCGATGAATGACCAGGCACCGGGCCCGAGTCCGAGATATTCCCCCCGCTCCCAATAGTTCATGTTATGCAGGCACTCGTAGCCGGAAAGAGAAAAATTTGAAATTTCGTAGTGCCGATAGCCTGCGCCGGTAAGTGCCCGAAGGGCAAATTCATACATGCTCGCTGCCACATCATCATCCGGCAATGCCAGCCTCCCGGCTTCGGCCTCGCACATGAACTGCGATCCTTCGTCCAATGAGAGACAGTAGGCTGAGATATGCTCCGGCTCCAACGCAAGGACTTGGTGCACCGAACTCGCCCAGTCATCCTGGGATTGACCCGGCACTCCGTATATCAGGTCTATGCCGATGTTCTCTAATCCGGCTTTTCTCGCGGTCTTGAATGCTTCTTTCGCTTGTGCCGCCGTATGGACCCTGCCCAGCGTCTTAAGCACCCTATCGGAGAAAGACTGCACTCCGATGCTCACCCTGTTCACGCCGTGTTCACGGAGAAAAGCGATGCTGTCAGTGGCGATCGTATTCGGGTTTGCTTCGACCGTAAATTCGACGTTTCCTGAAAGACGGAAATTCTCATCGATTATTTCAAAGATCGACACCCACTGTTCGCGTGAAAGGACCGTGGGTGTACCGCCTCCGATATACACGCTGTCGAAGACCGCCTTGCTGAAATTATCTTTATACCGAGCTGCTTCAAGCCGCAAAGCGGATACATAAGCGAATGCCTGCTGCGGCGAGAAGCGTGTTGAATAAAAGCCACAGTACAGGCATTTTTTGACACAAAAAGGAACGTGCAAGTAGAGGGATAACATATTGTTTTACTGGTTTTTACCGTGTCCTGTGAATGTCGGCATAATTAACGTGATTAATAAATGCAACTCATATGCCATTTGCATGAATTGATATTTATGGAGCGGTAACTCTGATAATAAGGGCAGATTCATCGCAGTCGGGGAATTTGACGCAATTCAGGCAGTCTGTCCATATCTTGTGAGGCAGTTCTTTTTTGTCCACATCGGTAAAGCCGAGTTTTTTAAAAAAACCATCTTGATACGTGAGCACGAACACCCTTTCGGCCTGGAGCTCTGCAGCTTCCGCCAGGCATTGACGTACCAGCGCGGTGCCGATGCCGCTCTTTATCCTGTCTGACCTCACCGCAAGTGAACGGATTTCAGCGAGTCCATCCCAGCTAACGTGAAGCGCGCATACCCCGATGAGAGAACCATTTTCCTCGAACACGTGGAAATCGCGCAGGTCCTCATAAAGCTCATTGAGCGTGCGGGGTAGCATCTGGCCGGAGTCCGCGTAATAATTAACGAGAGACTGCATAGCCTTGACATCGGATATTTTTGCTTTGCGTATCATGATCGAAAAAACTACTCTGTTATACCGATAAAGTCAACAAAAAAGAGGTAGACAGGTGCGCCCACTCATGAGCAACGTGATCTCGCAACAAGCTGACTTCCGCATTGCCGGACGATATGACAAAATCAGGAATCGATGAGCTTCATCTTCAAGCGGCAAGCACAACATTCGGTGCTCGCCGGAACGAAAAGGGCACAAGAACGAAAAGGGACAAAGAACGAAAAGGGCAAGAACGAAAAGGACAAGAACGAAAAGGGCACTTGACTTTACGAGCCTGATTGGAGTATATTCTAAACAAGGTAAACAAGGCTCGAATGAATATTTAAGGTGGTTACCATAATATGATGTTCGAAAAGTTTACGGAACGAGGAAGAAAGGTAATTGTCTACGCCCGTGAAGAGGCGGAGCGGCTCCAGAACGACTATCTGGGCACTGAGCACATTCTGCTCGGAACTCTCCGTGAAGAGGATGGGATACCCGTTTCCGTCCTCCGCAAGATGGGGATTGATGTCGATCAGATTCGCATGGAAGTCGAACGCAACCTCCCCTCGAGCGGAAACACCCTCACCTTCGGAGACATCCCCTTCACCCCGCGGGCCAAGAAAGTCCTGGAATACGCAGTTGAAGAAGCCCGGCTCCTCGGTCACAATTATATCGGAAGCGAACACTTGCTGCTCGGGCTCATTCGCGAAGAAGAAGGCATTGGCGGCAAGATACTCCGCAGTTTCGGGGTGAACCTTCTCGGGTCCCGGCAGCTTGTCATCAATTATCTCCGCCGTGCTGCCACCCAGGTGAGTGCCAAGAAAAGCCCCACGCCTGCCCTCGATGAGTTCAGCAGAGACCTGACCCTGCTTGCCAAGAGCGGTAAGCTGGATCCCGTCATCGGCCGCGACCATGAAATTGACCGGGTGCTCCAGATCCTCTCTCGGAGGACCAAGAACAATCCCGTTATCATTGGCGAGCCAGGCATCGGCAAGACGGCGATCGTAGAAGGGCTTGCGCAGCGGATCATCAACGCCGATGTTCCGGAGAACATCCTCAACCGGCGTGTAGTATCGCTCGACCTCGGCGCTCTCATTGCAGGCACCAAGTATCGTGGTCAGTTCGAGGAGCGCCTCAAGATCGTTATGAAGGAAATTGTCCAGGCCGATAATATCATCCTGTTCATTGATGAACTTCACACCCTTGTGGGGGCCGGAGCGGCCGAGGGTTCCATTGATGCTTCGAGCATGCTGAAACCTGCGCTGGCGCGCGGCGAGATCCAATGCATAGGAGCCACCACTCTTGACGAATTCAGAAAGCATATTGAAAAGGATGGCGCTCTGAAGCGCAGGTTCCAGCCGATTTACGTCCAGCCCCCGAATCTGGAAGAGACCATTAACATCATCAAGGGCCTCCGTCCGAGATACGAGTCGCATCACAAGATCAAGATTACCGATGAGGCCGTTGTCGCCGCCTCGCGGCTTTCAGACCGTTACATCACAGACCGTTTCCTGCCCGACAAGGCAATTGATGTTATCGATGAGGCTGGCGCCAAGGCAAAGCTCAACCGGTACACCTATCCGCCGGAGATGAAGACCATCGAGAAAAAGCTCAAGAAACTCGAGCAGGAGAAGAACCTCTTTTCCCGGATCAAGGACTACGTGCGGGTGGAATCCATCCATGAAGAGGAAGACCGCTTGCGTGAAACGCTCGACGGGATCCACAAAGACTGGAAGGATACTCAGGAAAAGAACGTCCCCGTGATCGATGAAGAGGATGTCGCAGTCATCGTCTCGCATATCACCGGAATTCCGCTCGCTCGACTTGAGGAAAAAGAGGCGTCACGACTCCTCAGGATGGAAGAAGAGCTGCACAAGAGGATAGTGGGCCAGGACGTCGCCATCGAGGCCGTATCGCGCGCGATCCGCCGATCCCGCGTCGGCCTTAAGACCCGTAAGCAGCCTATCGGGTCGTTCATATTCCTCGGTCCGACCGGCGTCGGCAAGACCGAGCTAGCCCGTTCCCTCGCCCTGTTCCTGTTCGACAGCGAAGACGCGCTTATTCGCGTGGATATGTCAGAATACATGGAGAAGTTCAGCTCCTCGAGACTTGTGGGTTCGCCTCCGGGGTATGTGGGATACGACGATGGTGGCCAGCTTACCGAAAAGATCCGTCGCAGGCCGTATTCCGTCGTGCTTTTCGATGAGATCGAGAAGGCCCACCCCGATATCTTCAACATGCTCCTGCAGGTGCTTGACGACGGCTACATGACTGACAGCTTTGGCAGGAAGGTAGATTTCCGGAACACCGTCATCATCATGACGTCCAACCTCGGTGCCCGGATGATCGATAAGGACACGACCCTCGGGTTCCAGCAAGACAGCTCAAAGACACAATACGAGAAGATGAGGGACAACGTCACCTCCGAGCTTAAGCGGTCGTTCAACCCTGAGTTCCTGAACAGGATCGACGAGGTGGTCGTATTCCATCCGCTCACGCAGGATCATCTCGTGAAAATTGTTGATATGCTTGTCAGCGAGCTCAACACCCAGATGATAACGGACCGGGCCATTCAGCTTGACGTTTCGCAGGAAGTGAAAGAGTGGCTTATCCGGGAGAACTTCCAGCCCACATACGGCGCAAGGCCTATGCGGCGGGCCGTTCAGAAATACATCGCCGACCCGCTCTCAGAAGAGATCCTGAGAGGCCGGTTCAAAGACGTTCATAAAGTGCAGGTTACATTTAAGAACGGTGCAGTGGAGTTTTTGGAAGAGGAAGCCAACCTTCTGGCCAAAGTCTGAAAAATCATGGGGTAAACGGCCTCAAGAATCAACGGTCCTGCCGATCATCCACAAAGACGGCAGGATTTTTTTTCTGATGCTGTCGCGTGGTTTTTTTATTTGCCATGAGCGGTGTCATGTAAACCATCTTCGATTCAGTCCCGTCTCTGCACGTGCAATATCGGACGATGCTCGGTTGTATGAAGTGTGGTATCTTCGATTCCATGGAGATACTTTCTCACATGATGTCCCACCGAGGTGCAACTGCTTCTCTGAAGGACGTTACGGGTTTCAGGACCGCATCGTCTGCTTCCTCCACACAATCTTATCTGCTATGGGACAGTCAATGTCGTGGTTCCGGTGATATTTGTTACCAAGTCGGTTGCCGTAATGCTGGTTGTCCCGGATGCAACAGCGTTGGCAAGGCCGATTGTGCCTGACGTATTGCTGATCGTTGCAACCCCCGGATTAGACGAACTCCAGAAAACCAACGTCGTCACGTCAAGCACGGTCCCCGGTGTGAATATTTCTGTGGCCGTAAACTGTTGATTTGTCCCAATCGCCACGCTCGCATTGGCCGGTGTCACCGTAAGGGTCTGCGTGTTGTTAACGACAAGTGTGGCACTTGCTGTGAGTTTATTGGTTACGTCGGTAGCTGTTATCATGGTGGTGCCGGCGGCGACTGATGTGGCAAAACCATTTGAGCCCGTGGCGTTGCTTACAATTGCAACCTGCGTATCTGATGAAGTCCAGTCCACTGCTGATGACCAGTTGAGCGTAGTTCCGTCTGTAAACCGTGCAGTGGCTATAAACTGCAGCGTTGTGCCCCCAGTCGCCATGGTCGCGTTGACCGGGGTTACTATAATCGAGCTAATGGTCCCGCCATGCAAACAGCTCATCAAGCCCAGTGAAGCCGCCAATAGCGCCGCAAAGACCAAGATAGATGACCTAAAAGTCTTCATACGTGTTGTCTCCTTAATCTCCCTCACCTGCAGAACGAGGACTGGACAATGGAAAATAATCTTGAGGATAGTGCTGGATGGCTTGCGCTGTCATTCAAAGACAGAATCACTGGATCCTCCGGATGGTACTGTTAAGAGTGTCAGCAACATAAAGGATGCTGCTATACAACGTGACGCCCACCGGGTGGTAGAAGCGTGCCAATGCCCCCGTTGCATCGGCCGAGCCGGGAACCTCTGCTATGCCCGCCAAGGTCGTAACAGCTCCTGATGATATGACAACCTTTCGAATGGTACTATTAGCCGTGTCCGTGACGTACAGCAGGGTCCCGTCCGTGGTGATGCCAGCGGGGTGGTTGAAGAACGCCGCTGCCCCGACTCCATCGGTCGAGCCAGAAGTCCCTGCAGAACCTGCAAAGGACGTAACCGCTGCCGATGCAATGTCGATCTTTCGGATTGTATTGTTGTCAGTATCCGCTACAAAAAGGGTTGTCCCATCTATCACAATGCCGTAGGGCGTGCGGAAGGATGCCGCTGTTCCCGTTGCATCAAGGGAGCCGGGATTCCCTGCTGTGCCAGCCAACGTCGTAACCGCTGCCGATGCAATGTCGATCTTTCGGATGGTACTGTTACCCGTATCCGCAACGTACAGATTAGTCCCATCCGTGGTAATGCCAAAAGGCAAATTGAAGGTCGCCGCGGTGCCGGTTCCATCTGCCGAGCCGGGAACTCCTGCTGTGCCAGCCAGGGTCGTAACCACGCCTGTGGCAATGACGACCTTTCGGATGGTATTGTTACCCGTATCCGCGACGTACAGGTTGGTCCCATCCGTGGTAATGCCGCCAGGGGCACTGAAGAGTGCCGCGGTCCCGGTTCCATCCGTCGTGCCAGAAGTCCCTGCCGAGCCTGTCAGAGTAGAAACCAGTCCTGATGCAATGTCGATCTTTCTTATGGTACTGTTGCCGGTGTCTGCGACAAAAAGGGAGGTCCCGTCTGTCGCAATGCCATAGGGCGAGCGGAAGGTTGCCGCTGTTCCCGTTGCATCAAGGGAGCCGGGACTCCCTGCTGTGCCAGCCAACGTCGTAACTATTCCTGTGGTAGTAACGGTCCCTCCACCATGGCCGCAAGCAGCGAGCAAAGCTACGAGCGAGAGAATGACGCCAAGGATACAAAGTCTGTTCTTCATCTTACCTTCTCCGTTTTCCTGTAAGGATTTCACTGTCCCGGTGATTCAGAGAATACGCGTTAGCCTTTTCAAAATATATACAGATCCGTGCCACTTCGTGGCACGACGCTCTTGCAAGAACGATTGGTTCATCTTCCGGAAGCATAAATGTTATCCGAGACGTTCAACGAGCACTCGGGCCGCAGCGATCGACTGGGCAGGAGTTCCTGTGCCGTCAAGAAGCATGTACAATCCCCTCTTTGAGGAGCGGCTGAGCAGCATCTGGCTGTTTTGCGTCCGAATTGGTTTAAATGACACTTCTGTGGGCACGGCATACGAATGGGACTCCGGTTTATACAACTCGCTGAATACAAGGAATTCATCCAAGAAAGGGATCAGTCCGCTGATCACCCTCATCAGTTCATCCTGGCTCTGCGTAGCAAACCATGGTTGGAATGACGCTGTAAGTGTCCTCATTCCCTTCGGGGCTGCGGTCTCATCGTCCGGGTCACTCAGCGTCAGCGCATAAAAGCGTTCAGGAAAAGAATAATCAGCCAGGCCGATCACATTCGCTAGCATCCCGATGGGAACGACCTCATTGCGGATGCCTATCAAGAGCATGCGTTCCCTCTGCTGTTGCTCAGTATTCAGCAGCACGAATGCAGACTCCACGAATCCCTGCGGCGTCGAAACTCCTTTCATCTGCTTGTCGTTGAATGAGATCTGCGCGAGAGGTACCTGATACCGTACTTCACCGCCGTTTTTGAGAAGTACGTCTACCATTTGCCGCACGATTTTTCTGAAGCCGCCCTGGACCATGAGCGGTGCCGTGTCACAGAGGGTAATGAGTGATGCCAGGGATATATCATCGACAGTCTGGCTAAAGAAATACCGCGACTGAATATCAAGGAACGCAATGAGCTCGCGGCTGAACGAGTACCTGCGGATAAATCGACCGGCAGATATACGGCTCGACAGATAAGCAAAAAAACGGTTTTTAATATTCCGGATCGACTTTTTTTTGAGGTCTCGATAGAATCTTGCGATCGCGTCGATCTCATTCGGGAATTCCCGCCTGAGCTCCTCCAGCGTCTCGCCCTGCTCGGCGTAGACCGTAATCCTCCGATCAGGAAGGGCGACCTGGTAACAGGGTGAAAGCAGGGAGGCGTTATGCGAGACACCGAGGTTTTCATAGAGATCCTGGATCGCTCCTCCCCGCTCAAACCCGAAGGACAGCGCGGGGCCGGTGGTGAAGACAAACCCCCCTTTTTCAAACGTTCTCAGGGCGCCGCCTACCGCATTGCCAGGCTCAATTACGATGGCCTTCTTATTCTTTTTGGAAAGCAGTGCTGTCGCAGCAAGTCCACCGAGACCCGCCCCTACCACGGCTAAATCGTATTTCGGCACTTTCCCTCCCCCTGCAAAAAAACAAAAAAGGAAATAGGTCATCTCATTGAGTTCCCTATTTCCTCTCCCCCGCTGTTCATGATGTTAAGTGAGCTATTGATTCTTTGCCTTCTCCCGCATCGCTTCCTTCCGCGACAGACGGATCTTGCCCTGCCGGTCGATCTCAAGCACTTTGACGAGGACCTCGTCTCCTTCTTTCAGCTCGTCGGTTACCTTCTCAAGCCTCCGATCGGAGATTTGCGAGATATGCAGCAGGCCATCGGTCCCGGGGAAAATCTCGACGAAGGCTCCGAAGTCCATGATCTTCCTTACTTTGCCCATATAAAGCTTTCCGACCTCGGCCTCCTGAACGATGCCCCTGATGATTTCCTTTGCTTTGTTGGCAGCAGCTTCATCGGATGAAGCGATGTTGATTACGCCGCTGTCCTCGATGTCGATCTTGGCACCGGTCTGTTCAACGATACTGCGGATCACCTTACCGCCGCTTCCGATCACGTCTTTGATCTTGTCCGGGTTGATCTGCATGCTGATGATTCTGGGCGCGAAGGGGTTCAGATTCTTTCTCGGCGCCGGCAAAGTTTCGAGCATTTTCCCGAGAATGTGGAGACGTCCCTCTCTTGCCTGTTGGAGCGCCCGGCGCATGATGTCGATGGTGATGCCCTCTATCTTCATGTCCATCTGGAGCGCTGTGATCCCGGTGCTTGTGCCGGTGACCTTGAAGTCCATGTCGCCGAGGTGGTCCTCAAGGCCGAGGATATCGGAGAGCACGATCACTTTTTCCCCTTCTTTAATGAGCCCCATGGCGATTCCCGCGACCGGTGCCTTGATCGGTACGCCTGCATCCATGAGTGCGAGCGTGCCGCCGCAGACCGTGGCCATGGACGATGAGCCGTTAGATTCCAAGATGTCCGAAACCAGCCTGATGGTGTACGGGAACTCCTGCTTGGATGGAATCATGGCCTTGAGCGCACGCTCTGCGAGCGCCCCGTGCCCCACTTCCCGTCTCCCCGGACCCCGCAGGGGTTTGGTTTCGCCCACGCTGAAGGGGGGGAAATTATAATGGAGCATGAATGTTTTGAAATATTCTCCCTCCAGGGAGTCGATGCGCTGCTCGTCCTCGGACGTGCCGAGAGTGGCCACGGCCAAAGCCTGGGTTTCGCCACGGGTAAAGAGCGCTGAGCCATGGGTCCGCGGGAGGAGTCCGACGGACGAACTGATCGGCCGTATCTCATTAGGTTTACGGCCGTCGGCCCGGACATTCTTCTCCAGGATGATCTTTCGGACCTCGTCTTTTTCCAGACCGAAGAAAATCGTTGAGATCTGGACGTTCCTCGTAGGATCGTCTTCTTTCTTGAGTTTCTGCTTGATATCGTCAAGGAGAGCATCAAGTGTCTTCTGCCGCTCCATTTTGTTCGGAATTATGATCGAGGTCCGCAACCGGTCCATGGCCAGAGAAGCAACCTGCGCAGCAAGGTCCTTATCGATCTCCACGGTCTTTACCGCCCGTTTGGACTTACCGACACTGCCAACGAGTTCATTCTGGAGTGTAACAATCTTCTTGATTTCGCGGTGGGCGATCTCAAGGGCCTCGAGCATCTGGTCCTCGGTCAATTCTGTGGCGCCCCCTTCAACCATCATGATGGCGTCGGCAGTGCCTGCCACGACCAGATTGAGGCGTGTGGCTTCGAGCTCCTTTTGGCCTGGATTGATGAGGTACTTCCCCTCAACGAATCCGATCCTCACAGCGCCGATGGGGCCCTTGAATGGGATATCAGATATTGCAAGAGCAGCTGATGAAGCGATCATGCCCATGAGGTCCATGGAGCTCTCATCGCCGATCGAGAGTACGTTTGCAATGATCTGCGTATCGTAATAATACCCCTCGGGGAACAACGGCCTGATCGGCCGGTCGATAAGTCGCGACGTCAGGGTCTCTTTTTCGGTCTGTCTCCCCTCGCGTTTAAAAAATCCTCCGGGGATTCTTCCTGCGGCGTAGGCCTTTTCCTGATAGTCCACAGTCAACGGGAGAAAATCAACGTTTTCCCGTTCAATCTTTGAGGAAACGGCCGTTGACAGAACGACAGTGTCGCCGTACCTTGCAACGACGGCGCCGCTTGCCTGTTTGGCCATCAATCCTGTTTCAAGAATCAGACGCCTGCCGCCTATTTCTGTTTCTACAATTGTTGCCATGAAACCTCACTATTCCCATTACGTTCGTAATGCTATTTTCTTATGCCGAGCTGATCAATGACTTGGCGGTAGCGCTCCAGATCGTTTTTCTTCAGGTAATCCAGGTGGCGGCGCCTCTGCCCGACCATTTTCAGGAGACCTCTCCGTGAGTGGTGGTCCTGTTTATGCGCCTGCAGATGCTCCGTAAGATGGCTGATTCTCCCACTGAGCAGAGCTATCTGGACCTCCGGAGAACCTGTATCCGATGGATGCCTGCGGTACGTATTGATCAGACCTGTCTTCTGTTCCTTATCCATTCAACCGTCCCTCCTTTCTAAAGCATTTCTAAAGCGAGATAAAATATCATATTTTCAGAATGTTGTAAAGCATTTTATTCATGAACAACAAGAAAAGACAAGTTCTGGCCGGAGGTTCCCAGAAACGACCCTCGCCAGCGCCAAGAGCCTGCCTGCAGGATCATGAAGACGGGCGACGCCAATGCTGCTTGTCGCCAGAGATGACGGACAGGACACCTGATTTCCGTGCATTACCCTTAAAGCTTCTTCATCACCAATCAGAATCGCCGGGAAATCAGCGAGCGCTTCATCTATGACGGTCATCGCCTGATGTGCGCCGCCAGAGGAGGCAATAGCGGCGAGCTCATCGAGCGAAAGAGCCCGTTCAATGTTAAAACGGCCTGAGCGAGTCCTCACGAGACTGGTGAGATGTGCGCCCATGCCAAGGGCCTCTCCCATATCCGCACAGAGCGTCCGGACGTATACTCCCTTGGAGCATCTTACGGTAAAGCGCACGAATGGTTCTTCATACGACGTCAGTTCGATTCCGTGGATTGTCACGGGTCGGGGATCCAGCGGTTTTGCCTTGCCCTGTCTCGCCAATTTATACGAAGGGATCCCCGAAACCTTCACCGCGGAGAAGGCGGGCGGACGCTGCATGATCACGCCGGTAAATCCGCGCATGATGCGTTCTATATCTGCCCTTGCGGGGGGCGTATACGATCTTGTTTCAAGAACGCGACCCTCGGCATCCAGCGTATCGGTAATTACGCCGAGCCTCATGACGGCTTGATACTCCTTTTCTCCTGCTTCAAGATATCGGGCGACCCTCGTTGCCTTGCCTACGCAGAGAACAAGCACGCCGGTCGCGAGCGGGTCAAGTGTGCCGGTATGGCCAATGCGATTTTCCTTTACGATCCAGCGCACCTTCTGAACAACATCGTGAGAAGTCATGCCGGACGGTTTATTGATATTAAGAATGCCGTCCATATGCAATAATGCTCCCGCTCCTTACGTGCGCAGCGATAACTTTTTCAACTTCGCTGATCACCCTGGTTCTCACTTCTTCGAGCGTGCCATCGAGTACGCTTCCTGCGGCGTTCTTATGCCCGCCGCCACCGAGCGACCGTGCGAGGCCGGAGAGGTCGACCCGTCCTTTGGAGCGCATGCTGATCTTGTACTGTGACTCAGCCGTCTGCCTGAAAAGTACCGCGACTTCAACACCCTTCACCGATCTGACAAAGTTAATAAAATTTTCCGTGTCTTCGGCCGTTGCTCCGGTCTGGCGGTAAAGTTCGTTCGTGACCACGACCCAGGCAATCCTTCCATCCTCACTCCGTTCCATCCCCGTCAGAACACGGCCAAGAAGCTTTAGCCTCCGGTACGCATATGATTCATACACGTTTTCGGTAACGAACCATGGATCCGCCCCCGCCTCAATAAGTTCTGCGGCGATCCTCATGCTTGCCGGAGTAGTATTGGTATATCGGAATGAACCCGTATCGGTAAAGATCGCGGTATACAGGCAGAGGGCGATGTTGCGGTCGATGGTCACGTTCAGGCCTGTAATGAGTTTATAGACCATCTCACCCGTCGCCGACGCTTCCGGCTCCAGCCAGACAAGTTCCCACATCAGCGGGTTGGTAATGTGATGGTCTATATTGATCAGTCTATCCGCGGGATACTTTCCATCGAACAGACCGGTCCTGGAAGGTTCGGAGTCCAGCACGACGAACGCGTCGTACTTTCCGACAACGGTTCTCCCTGTTTTTATTCTTGCCGACCCGGGCAGATAGCGGTATATCTCCGGTACCGGATCGAGGTTGTGGACTGTAACCGTTTTGCCCAACTTCTCGAGAGCATGCATGAGCGCCAGCTGTGATCCGAGAGCATCGCCGTCCGGACTTTTGTGGACCGAGATCAGTATGGTCTTGCTTTGCCGCAGTTCCGATATGATTTCGGTCAGATCACTCATCCGGAGAGCCTTTCTTTTCCTTTTCCTCTTCCAGCCTGCGCAGGAGTTCCATGATATGGGCACCCTGTTCCACGGTGCTGTCAAAACGGAAGAGGAGCTCCGGCATGAACCTCATCCGCATGCGCCTTCCCAGTTCGGCCCTGATGAATGCCGACGCGCTCCTTAATCCTTTCAGCGAAGCCTCTTTATCTCCTCCATAGACGCTCACGAAGACCTTCGCGTTCCTGAGATCATCCGATACCTCGACATCGGTCACGGTGACAAAGCCGATACGGGGGTCCTTTATCTTACGCATCAGGATGTCAGCGATCTCATGCTTCATTTGATCGCTCACGCGCTCCGACCTTTTATATGTTGGCTTTGACATAGTATTCCTCAGAGTGCAGAGGACCGCTCACAGAAGCCAGAGGGGTAGAGTCTGATTTTCCGCTCTTGTCTGTCCTCTGTGGCCCGTCTTCCCTTGTCTCTTTTCTAGAATATCTCTATGTGATAATCCAACAGGCTCAGTTCCGGTACACCCCGTACCATGTTCAGCACATGGTCCAGCGTCTGATTGAGGTGGGATTTATCATTGCTAACGGCAGCCACGGCAAGGGAAGCTTTCTGCCAGAGATCATTGTTATCGACCTCGGCCACCGAGACATTGAACGTATGCCGTATTCTGTCCTTCAGGCTGCGCAGCGATTGTCTCTTGTTCTTGAGAGAACCGCTGTCAGGGACGTGCATTTCAATGGTACAGACACCGATAAACATGATTTACGACCGCCATCGTGCTTCCGGGGCACCGTGAATGAGCGCGCTATGACGGCGCTACAGCTTTGCCGCCACTTTGTCGATCACGAACGCCTCTACTATGTCTCCAACCTTGATATCATTGAAGTTCTCCACACCGAGACCGCATTCGTAGCCAGCCTGCACCTCACGCACGTCGTCTTTGAAGCGTTTGAGCGAGTGGAGCTTCCCTTCATAGACGAGCACGTTGTCCCGAAGCACCCGCACGCCGTCCGCTTGCCTCGTCATGATTCCCTCAAGGACATACGAACCCGCGATGGTCCCGACTTTGGACACGTGGAACGTCTGACGAACCTCGGCGCGTCCGAGGACCCGTTCCTTCAGCGTCGGCTCAAGCAGACCTTCCATGGCGGCTTTAATGTCGTCAATCGCGTTATAGATGATATTGTAGAGCCTGATGTCCACGCCCTCGCGCTGGGCGAGTTCCATGCCCTTGGGTTCCGGTCTGACATTGAAACCAATGATGATGGCGTTCGACGCCGCTGCAAGCATCACGTCGGTCTCCGTGATGGCGCCCACCGAGCTATGAATGACCTTGAGTTTGACCGCTGTGGTCGAAAGCTTTTCGAGCGAATCCACGATGGCCCCGGCCGAACCTGACACGTCGGCCTTGATGACGATATTGAGCTCCTTCACCATCCCTTCCTGGATCTGGGCATGGAGATCTTCGAGCGTCACCTTCTTCATCGAGGCCAGTTCGGAGGTACGCTGCTTGGCTTGACGGAATTCGGCTATCTGCCGCGCCTTGCGCTCCTCCTCGAGCACGACAAAGCGTTCGCCCGCAAGGGGGACGCTGGAGAAACCGATGACTTCGGCGGGCATGGAGGGTCCTGCCTGTTCGACGCGTTCACCCTTGTCGTTGATGAGCGCCCGTACCTTCCCGAATTGAGCGCCGGTCACGAAGAAATCTCCCACATTCAGCGTACCGGACTGGACCAGCACGGTCGCAACCGGGCCGCGACCCCTGTCAAGCTTTGCTTCAATGACCGTTCCCCGCGACATTTTATTTGGATTCGCCTTGAGCTCGAGCACGTCAGCTTGAATGAGGACCATTTCGAGAAGATGTTCAAGGCCGATCTTTTTCTTTGCCGAAACCTCGCAGAAGATGGTCTGCCCTCCCCATTCCTCGGGGATGAGTTCGAACTCTGAAAGCTCCTGCTTGACCCGATCGGGTTTGGCCTCCGGTTTATCGATCTTGTTGATGGCTACGATGATCGGCACCCCGGCCGCCTTGGCGTGATTGATTGCTTCCCTCGTTTGCGGCATGACACCGTCGTCGGCCGCAACGACGAGAATGACGATGTCCGTCACCTGCGCTCCCCGCGCGCGCATGGCGGTGAATGCCGCATGGCCGGGCGTGTCAAGGAAGGTAATATCCCTTCCTTTGAGGCTTACCTGGTAAGCGCCGATATGCTGAGTGATACCGCCGGCCTCTTTGGAGACCACATTCGTCTCGCGCACAGCATCGAGAAGCGAGGTCTTTCCGTGGTCCACATGGCCCATGATCGTCACCACCGGCGGTCGTGTCACCATGGACTCGGCCACATCGGCCTTCTCCTCGAGGATGTCCTCGGCAGACTCGATGCTCGCCATCTCCGCCTTGATCCCGTACTCGTCGGCCATGAGCATGGCAGCATCGGTGTCCATGACCTGATTTTGCGTGGCCATGATGCCCATGGTCATGAGCTTCTTGATCACGTCGCCCACTTTCTGGCCCATCACCTCGGCGAATTCCTTGATCGTACCGCCTTCCTGGATCTTAACAACTTTTCTCCGGGGCTTGGTGATCTCGGCGACATCGGTCTGTGGAGCATACCTTTCATCTTTTTTATGCGGCTTCCTGCCCGATGGGAGCGTCTTAAGATCGGGCAGCTTTTTAAATGACGGCTTTTCCCGGAATTCGCGGTCGTCCTTCGGCCCGTATTCGGACTTCTTCTGCCACTTCTTCTTCGATGGTTTGGCCGGGATCAAGGATGGCGGTACTTGTGACGGCTCAAGGACGGGCGCGCCGAACGTTGGCCTTGCGAACGGCCGGGCCGGCCGGGGCCCCGCGCTCACCGGTCTCTGTGGAACCTGTTGAACCGAACGGACCGCCGGAGACGGGATTGACCGCGGCGCCGGAGTGGGCTGCTGAATCTGCGCCGCTTGCGCGGGCTGGGGCTTCACGATCGGTATATCAGGTACAGCCTTTTTTT
>DATJZV010000107.1:0-5854 GCA_035498715.1 Nitrospirota bacterium | reverse complement strand
AATTCGGTGAAGAACAATTTCACGGCCTGTTCAGCCTGCCACGGCGCCCCTGATGCCAATAATCCCACGATTCCGGGCCTCAAGGTTGCGTATCACAAGCAGTGCTTCCAGTGCCACCGGGGGATGGGCGACGTCGGTCTGGATCCGAAGGGCTGTACCGAAATCTGTCATTCCAAAAAGGCATCGAAAGTCAGCATGAAGACAAATCCGTAGTCCGACAGGACATACGGGATTCACCGAGAGCAAATGAATCTACATGACCAAAGGAGGTCATCTATGGCTAAGGAACCAAAAGGTCCGATGGACGAATCCATCGACCAAAAAGGGAAGAAAAAGGAACCGGACAAAGACAGCGGCCGGGGCATCAACAGGCGGGTCTTCCTGGGGGCCATGGCAACGGTGGGGAGTGCTGCCGTGCTCGGCCGTCCGGCCAAGGCTCATGCCAGCGCGGAATTTGAAGGGTACCCCAACAGCTTCGGCCTGTTGACGGACCTGACCGCCTGCGTCGGGTGCCGCAGCTGCGAAAAGGCATGCAATGAGGAGAACAAGCTGCCTGCGCCGGCCAAACCCTTCGACGACAGCTCCGTTTTCGAAGAAAAGAGGATGCCCAGTCAGAAGGCGTACACCATCGTCAACAAGTATGAAAACCCGAAGGACAAGGACAAGCCGATCTACCGCAAGATACAGTGCAACCACTGTAAAGAGCCGGCGTGTCTAACCTCCTGTCCCATCCATGCCTATTCAAAAACGCCGGAAGGAGCCGTCAAGTATAATCAGGACCTCTGTTTCGGATGCCGCTACTGTATGACGGCCTGTCCGTTCTATATCCCGGCTTTCGATTACTGGAGTGCATTCGAGCCCAAAATCATGAAGTGCACCATGTGCTTACCCAGGGTCAAGGCTGGGAAAATGACGGCATGCGCGGAAGCCTGTCCGGTGGGGGCGATCACTTTCGGGAAGCGCGAAGAGCTGCTCAAAATCGCGCGTGAGAGAATCGACAACAACCCCGGTAAGTATGTGGACCACATTTACGGCGAGTATGAAGTGGGAGGCACCAACTGGCTCTATCTTTCGGGAGTCCCCTTCGACCAGGTCGGGTTCCCGACAAACCTTCCCAAGAAACCGCTCATCGAAGAGACCAAGGGCTTCCTCTCGGCGGTTCCTGTGGTGCTGATTGCATGGCCTGCCCTTTTCGGGACGATCTATGCGGCCTCGCGCCATAGAGATGACATCGAAAAGGAAAAGGAAGAGAAAGAGGAAGGGAAAAAAGGGGAGGTGAAAAAATGAGTACGAATATGGCTGTTACGCCGGAGAAATCGGGAAAAAACTTCCGGTCCTGGTTCATGGACAAGCTACTGATGGGGATGACCTGGCCTGATTACATTCGGAGCTTGATCACGCCGTTCAACATCGTCGCAGCGATCATCCTGAGCATCGGGCTGCCGCTGATCGCGATGCGCTTTATGTTCGGGCTCTATGTGGTGACCCATGCTTCAAACGATTATCCCTGGGGTCTGTACCTCGGTTGGGGCCTTTTCGGAGGCGTTCCGCTTTCCGCCACCGGGTTCGTCATGGCAACGGCGTACTACATTTTCGGGTTCAAGAGATACCATCCGATTCTGAGGCTCGCCGTTCTGGCCGGTTTCCTCGGGTACCTCTTCGCGGTGATCTACCTGCTCATCGACCTCGGAAGACCTTGGAGGATATACTACCCCATGATCATCGGGTTCGGTACGCAATCGGTACTGTTCCTGGTGGCATGGCATGTGGCCACGTATCTCACCGTCCAGCTGGTTGAATTCAGCCCCGCTATCCTGGAATGGCTCAAGTCGCAGAGAGTGCGCAGATGGGCGGTAATGCTCACGATCGGCATGACGATCGCCGGCATCATCCTCTCGACGCTGCACCAGTCCGCGCTCGGCGCGATGTACCTGCTCGTTCCGGGGAAATTGCATCCCCTGTGGTACAGCTCGTATATACCGGTGTTATTTCTGTGTTCGAGCATCTATGCGGCCCTGGCGATGGTGATCATGGTGAGCACGCTCTCAATCCATTTCCTGAAGAACAGGACCGATCAGACATTCCGGGATAGCCTTCCCAAGTTGACGCTCGGCCTGGGACAGGGTGCTGCCATCGGCATGTATGTCTATTTCATATTCAAGCTCATAGCCATTGCCCATGACAACAACTGGCACTATCTGACGGAGGGGGGATACGGCTACTGGTTCCTTCTCGAGCTCCTCGGGTTCGTTCTGGTCCCTGCCCTGCTGTTCACCTACGGCGTTAAAAAGCAGAACGTGGGAGTGGTACGGTTTGCCGGCTTCTATGCCGTGATCGGTATCATTTTCAACAGACTCAATGTCTCGATCATAGCATTGAACTGGAACCTCCCGAACCATCTCGAGCACATCATTCCGCCGTGGACGGAGGCGATGGCTGTGTTGTCGATCGCGACGATCCATATCCTGCTTTTCCGGTGGATCTTGAACCGGATGCCCGTACTCCACGCGGACCCGGATTACGAGGCTCATTAAGTAGACAAGCAGTACAACCGCAGAGGCACGGAGACATGGAGAACGACGGCAGAAAAAACAAGCGAGCGCGATACCATGAACTGCTATTTACTTTTCTCTCTGTCTCCGTTGTCTCGGTGGTCCAGGTTTTCGAGACGCCTGAACGCTGCACCCGGGGTTGTCTATGACAAAAGGAAAGGACATAATGCTTGTTGCACTGCTTTTTCTTTCCGTGTCTCTGTTGATGGCCGGTCATGCCGGTGCTGAAAACACAGACCTTTCTGACGCGGCGAAAGCCTGCTTATCCTGTCATTCGCAGCACGGGCTCATGGTGACATTCGAAAATAACGAATTCGTCGAAGCCTATGTCGACGCCGGAAAGTTCAATGCTTCTGTCCACAATTCTTTTTCCTGTTCTGAGTGTCACCCCGACTTTTCCCCAGATAAGCACCCGCAAAGGAAGTTTCGAAGCAAATTGCACTATCAGGAGAAGTCCGCGCTCGTATGCCGGCGATGCCATGCGGACAAACAGCTCAAAACAAGCAGTATCCATACCACCCTCCTCAATGAAGAAAAAACAGGGACTGCGACAATCTGCACGAACTGCCACGGTTCTCACGCTATCACACAGGTAAAGAAAACGGGGAAGTATTTAGACGAGGAAGAGTACTGCATGAAGTGCCACGGTTATACAGTGAAAATGGCGTTCAGGAGCGGCGAATCGCTCTCCGGCACCATTAACATTTCATCACTGCAGGCCTCTGTGCACAACAAGCTGTCATGTTCCGACTGTCATTATGGATTTTCGTCCGAAGAGCACCCAAAAAGACATTTCGCAACCCGCCGGGACTATACCTTGGCATCTTCAGAGAATTGCAGGCGGTGTCACTTTGATAAATATACCAAGACGATGGAAAGCATTCATCATACGATGCTCAGCCAGGGAAATCTCGAAGCCCCGGTATGCATCGACTGCCACGGCTCTCACGGGATATCCCACATCAGCAAGGAACGGGCACTGATCGCCAAGAGGTGCCAGCGGTGCCATGCGGGGATATACGATATCTATGCGAAAAGCGTTCATGGGAACGCGTTATTCAATGAGAACAATCAAGACGTGCCAGTGTGTGCGGACTGTCACACGGCTCACGCCATAGAAGACCCGCGCACCTTGAGCTACCGGGAGCGGGTCCCCGATATGTGCAGCAACTGCCACGCCAATAAAGCGATTGTTGGCAAGTACGGCCTTTCGACTGCCGTTGTGGACACCTACCTCTCGGATTTCCACGGGGTAACGCTCAAATTTTACAGACTGCAGAAAGGGGCGCTTAACAAACCGGCAAAACCCATGGCCGTATGTACAGACTGCCATGGCATCCATAATATCAGCAGCACCGTCGGCCCTGATGCGACGGTCGTGAAGGCCAATCTGGTAAAAAGATGCCAGAAATGCCATGCAGAAGCGCCCAAAAATTTCCCGGATTCCTGGCTCTCACATTACAAACCGAGCCTCAAGCGGGCCCCGCTGGTCTTTTTCGTAAACCTGATTTACAAGATATTCATACCCATCCTGGTGGCAGGGCTGGTCCTGCAGATCATGCTTCACGTGTGGCGTTATGTGGTCAACCGGTAAGGGAAAGGGGAATGAGATGGACGTCGACACCGTCATACAAGAAGAGCGGGTGAAAAGATTTTCCCCTGCACGCAGCGTCGAACACTTGGCGCATGTGGCAACCTTTGTCGTGCTCGTCTGCACCGGGCTTTCCCAGAGATTTTACTCTCTCGATATTTCCCAGTGGATCATTCTGCACTTAGGGGGGATCGATAACGTACGGCTCATCCACCGCTTCGCCGGAGTAATCTGTTCCCTCCAGATCATCACGCACCTGGCTGTTGCCGCTATCGGCATTGTCTACGGAAAATGGCAGCCATCCATGGTTATCACCAAAAAAGATTTCACCGATGTCGTGCACAATATCAGGTATTATCTCGGCATGGAAAAGTCCCCTACACGGGGCGGCAGATACACGTACAAGCAGAAGTTTGAATACTGGGGCATTCTCACCGGCGTGCTCTTGATGATGCTTACCGGCTTCATCCTCTGGTTTCCTTCAGTCGTGACGAAGTATCTGCCGGGGGAGATCATCCCCGCGGCCAAGGTCCTCCATACGAATGAAGCCCTCGTGGTCTTTCTCATTATCGCCATCTGGCATGTCTACAACGCCATCTTCAGCCCCGAGGTCTTTCCCATGGATACAAGTATCTTTACCGGGTACATATCGAAGGCACGGATGTTCCGTGAGCATCCCGACGAGCTTGCCGAGATGGAGGAAAAACCGCTGAAGGACATTCCGGCATCTCCCTGAGAAATTTGGGGCTCACATGGCACCTGTCCAGCAAAGTCCTCCCGTTTCCCTTCCTTTTTTTAATCCGTTGAGTTATAATGCTGTTCATGAACGAGCACAAAGGGAGCTTGAAGAAAAGGATAACCCTCCTTATCGTCATTGGAATCTCGATCATTCTGTTGAGCCTGGGGATCGCAAGCCACTATATCATTCAGAAGGACATTGATGGATTGCTTGCCAAGAAACTTGCCCTCTCCCGCATTACAAGGAATAACGTAGACAACATCATAAAAGATAATATCAGCCGGCTCTACGACATATCGAATTCGGGCGCGGTCGACCTGGACGATGGCGACATGAGACCCGAGAAGGAGGCCGTGAAAGCGGCATACCGGTATTCCATCTTCACCGACGGGATATTCCTTTTAGACAACGGCGGAAACATCCTTTTAAATTATCCCGAGCGTATGCGGGATGCATCCTTGAACGTACTCAGCATCGAACCTGTGGGCAGGATGCTCTCCCTCGGGAAACCGGTGGTGTCGAACCTTTATACCGTTGAGCCGTCGAAGAAAAAGGTCATCTATGTACTCGTGCCGCTCAAGGACAAGAACGGGAGGACGGTGGGTGTCGCAGGAGGACAGATCGATCCCACCAGCCCGATTCTTTTGCAGAAATTGGGATTGATTGATATCGGAATAAATGAGTTTATCGATATTGTTGATTCTAACGGGGTGGTTATCGCCTCATCAGATCCTGCGCGGATGTTCATCCACTGCGACCGTAACAGTTTTTTCACCACCATTATCAGTGAACGAAAAGAACGGGTGGCAACCTGCCACGTCTGTCACGAGACCGGAAACCAGAAAGAGAAGCTCGCGACCGTTCTTGCATTCGTTCCCCTCGAAACCGCCCCCTGGGGAATATCCATACAGGAACTGAAAGCGGATGTCTTCGCTTCTGCGGCGAACCTTAAAAAGATGTTCATCGGTCTCG
>DATJZV010000106.1:0-10979 GCA_035498715.1 Nitrospirota bacterium | reverse complement strand
GACCGCAAAGGGCTTGTTGTTCTTTCTCTTGTTCAACCGCAAACGCTGTACCGCGGCATCATTCGCTGCATCGCAGGCGATATGGAATCCGCCGATGCCTTTGACCGCAAGGATGCCGCCATTTTGTAATGACCGAATGGCCTTTTGAACAGCCTCACTGCCCTTTACGCCGTCCTCCTTGCCCCCCATTCGAAACTCTACTTCCGGCCCGCACTCCGGGCAGGCGTTCGGCTGGGCATGGAACCTTCTGTTCCTGGGGTCATGATACTCCTTGAGGCATGCGGGGCACATCGTGAACCCGGCCATGGTCGTGTTCGGCCTGTCATACGGGACATACCGGGTTATTGAATAGCGGGGACCGCAATTCGTACAGTTGATGAATGGGTAGAGGTATCGCCTGTCCGAAGGGTCGAGCAGTTCCCGCAAACAGTCATCACAGATCGAGACGTCCGGCGATATCAAGGTGAACGGCAAGCTGCCCGTTTGATCGATGCTTCTTTGGATGGTGAAATCGGTGTAACCGAATAGGGGGAGCGACGTTACGGAAACGCCGGCGATCTGAGAGAGCGGAGGGGCTTCCTTCGGAAGGCGCCTGATGAACTCGGGGAGGGCGTCCCCTTCGGCCTCGATGATCACGCCGTCTGCCGAATTGGTCACATAGCCCTTAAGACCGAGGTGCTCAGCAAGGGTGTACACGTAGGGCCTGAAACCTACGCCCTGGACAACGCCTTTGACTATGATCTGAGCGCGCCCAGCCATTGAGCCCATGCATCGATTCCCGCGCCAGTCGCGCAGGAGACCTCGAAAATCTTCAGTTTCGGATTGAGCGCGAGGGAATCGTTTCTGACCTTGTTCATGTCCGTGTTCATGTACGGCAGGAGATCGATCTTGTTGAGAACGAGGGCCGATGATTCCTGGAACATAAGGGGGTACTTGAGCGGTTTGTCGTGGCCCTCAGCTATGCTCAGGACCATCATCTTGATGTTCTCTCCGACCTTGAACTCCGCCGGGCAGACGAGGTTCCCGACGTTCTCGATGATGAGCATGTCGAGATCCTTGAGCGGGAGTTCGGGCAGCACCTCGCTGATCATGTTCGCGTCGAGGTGGCAGGCCCCGCCGGTATTGATCTGCACCACCGGAACGTCAAGGGCGCCAATGCGCTCCGCGTCGTCGGTGCCCACGATATCCCCCTCGATCACCCCGACCTTGAGATGCGGCTTGAGCGCCCGGATCGTCCTTTCAAGGAGCGTGGTCTTGCCGGCACCCGGTGCGCCCATAAGATTTACAACATATACCCCTGCATCCTGGAACCGTTTCCGGTTCTCCTCGGCGATGCGGTCATTCGCCTCGAGTATGCGGGTGACGACCTTGACCTTCATTTAGTTGATCTCCATATCCACGATCTCCATCTCGCGGCCGCTGGTGATATCGAAGGACTTGGAACCGCAGAGCGGGCAGGAGAAGACATATTGGACGTCCTCGACCGTGAACTCTTTTTTGCAATCATGGCAGGTGCCGCCGACCGGCACGGTCTCGATGGCGAGTGTCGCGTTCTTTGCGACCGTATTGTCCTTCGCCGAATCAAAAGCGAATATGAGGGAATCTGGCAGGATTCCCGCGGCCTTTCCGATCCTGACCCGGATGGAATCCACGGAATTGCATCCCTCCTCATGGCATTTGGACTGGACGATATCGAGAATACTGAGGGCTATGGATGCTTCATGCATGATCTCACCTGATTCGACCCTTTCCTTCTCTATTTTCTGGATAGCAAATCCGGCGTGGACGAGGACATAATCCCCTATCCGCGGGGGGTCCGGCAGGAGCATGAGGCTTACCTGTCGTCGCGCGCCGTACACGTCAATAGTCGCAATAAGGTCATCGATACTTATAACAAGTGAAGGGACAGCAAGGCACATAGAATGTTCCGATCCGTGGAATAACGAACTGTCATTTTCCGATTGATATTATCCTATTTTATCCCATATCTTGCCTGTTCTGTCAAGCACTTATAACTACCGAATAAGACCTGGCTCTCCTAGGCATGAAAGGTCATAATGCCCCGATTTTCTTCAGCTCCTCAACGATCAGATCCTTGACTTTAGGAATGACGGCCTTGAGCTCGTCGCTCAGTTCTAAAGACCAGGAAGACACATCTCTCGGTTGCACCCCGAGGATGACGGTCTTCGGCTTGCCGCCTGTCAACTCCGCCATGCGAAGGACATCGATAAGGCTGATCTGGTGCAGGGACGCCTTCTGCTCTGATGGGAACTGCATGTCGTCGGGAGAAAAGCGGAAGATGGAACCGGGGACATCACCTGCTTCGACCACGTCAATAACGATCAGGTGATCGATTTCCCGGAACAAGGGGATCAACTGGTGGCTTACCGTACCGGCCTCAAGAAGCTGTACATTGGGGGGAAATGGGGTATCTTGAAGCGCGTTGATGAGATGCACGCCAAAACCATCATCCCCGAGCAGCAGATTGCCGACACCGAGAATCAATATTTTTGGGGGAGACGCCTGAGCGTCTCCCCTCATCTGGTCATCCGACATCATTCGTGATGTTTTTTGAGCTTATAGCCGGTAAAAATCGAAGTGAATGTCTTGTCTTTGTTCACCCAGCCTATCATGAAGGCCATGTAGACGTGGATCAGTACAAAGATTATGAAGAACCACATGACAAAGAAATGAAACATCCTCGTGAAGGACTCTCCACCCAACCAGGCATTCACCCACCTGAAGCTGTCGGGACATTTGATGAACCCGAACAGATAGCCGTGGTAGAACGCCGCGCCGGTCAGCGCCTCGAAGATGATCACCAGGCCAATGGCGAGGTATGCCAAAGCCTGCAGGGGGTTGTATTTCCGGTAATCTTTGTGCGAACCCTTGATGAACAGATAGTAGCCCAGGATGTCCGGAAGATTTTTAATGTTCCGGACAAGACCGAAGTCCTGCCAGTCGCTGTCGAAGGTGGATCGAAACGCCATGTAGACCCTTACCACGAGACCCAGTATCAGGGCATAGGCGGCCACAAAATGGAAAAACCGGTTCCATGCCATGAGGAAGCTATCGGGACCGCCGGACATAAAGGGCCAGTGGATGTAGAACCCTGTGAAGATAAGCACGGCGATGGCAATGACCCGGGTCCAGTGCTCGATAATATATCCCGTGCTCCATTCTTGTATCATATCTTTTTCCATCGCATCCTCCCTTAGCACACCTTGAAGTTCATAATGCGGTTAGACTCGGGATGGATCACATGCACCGTGCACGCGAGACAGGGGTCAAATGAGTGGACCACACGGAGGACTTCGAGCGGCTTCTCCGCATTCACTACCGGAGTCCCTATCAGGGCTTCTTCAATTGGTCCCCGTACCCCCCTCTCATCTCGGGGGCAAACGTTCCATGTAGTCGGGACCACGCACTGGTAGTTTTTGATCTTTTTGCCATCCACGTCGATCCAGTGCCCCAAGGCGCCCCGCGGCGCTTCCCAAAGGCCGATACCCCGGGCTTTATCGGGGATCTGATAATCAGTGTAGACTGCCGTATTTCCCTTTTTGATGTTCTCGATGATGTCGAGACCCCACTGGAACATGGCATCGGCGACCATCTTGCATTCGAGCGCCCGCCCGGCGATCCGTCCGATCACGCCAAGGAGCACCTGCGGTTGTCCGGAATGCCCGATTGCCGTGAGTGTGCTGTCAATGAGCTTTTTTGCCGTGGGCTGGCCGGAAGCATAGGCAACAAGCATCCTGGCGAGGGCCCCGACCTCCATGGGCTTGCCCTGAAGACGCGGCGCCTTGGCCCAGGTGTACTTCTTGTTCTGGTCGTATCCGGAGTATTCGGGTTCGGTCACACCCACGCTCGGATTGAGCGGTTTGCCATTCTTATACCAGCCATGCGACGTGTCTTCAGTAACATCCTCCGGCTTCGCATCATGGACCTTCGGGAAGTCCGATGCGAATATCGCTCCCCTCGGCAGGAGCCGTTTCTTGGGATCGAAGGACGCATCCTCGAATACGCCCCACGAAAGGAAGTTCCCAAACCCTTTGCCGACACCTGCCCAGTCGAGATAGAACGGAGCAATGGCCAAAACGTCCGGGATGAATACGCTGTCGATCCAGTCTTGGAGCTCCTTTATCCGGAAGAGATAGTTCTTCAGGTCATCGACGGTTGGCACGTGTGTAACGCCGCCCGGAGGGCTCGTCATGGTCATCGGCATCCTGCCGCCGAACAGGGCGCTCACTTGGGCCGCCTTTGCCTGCATGTCAAGTGCTTCAAGATAGTGGGCCACGGCAAGGAGGTTCACATCCGGCGGCAGCTTGTATGCCGGATGTCCCCAGTAGGCATTGGCGAAGGGACCGAGCTGCCCCGATTCGACGAATGTCTTGAGCTTCTTCTGGACCTTTTTGAGCGAGGCCTCTTTCGGCTGCGCGTTCAATGCCGATACCACATCCACGTAATCCAGCGCGTTCAGGTGGTAGAACCAAAGAATATGAGAGTGAACGAACTGGGCCCCTTCAATGATATTTCTGAGGATGCGTCCGTTATCGGGTATCTTTATCTTGAAGGCATCATCCATGCTCATTGATGAGGCGTGACCATGGGAGGTGGGGCAGACGCCGCAGATACGCTGGGTAATGTGCCAGGCATCCCTGGGATCCCTGCCCTGAAGGATGATCTCGAATCCCCGGAACAGCGTTCCCGTCGTCCACGCGTCCTTGACTTTGCCGCCTTCTACCTCAACATCGATCCTCAGATGTCCTTCGATCCTCGTAAATGGGTCTATCGTTATCCTGGCCATTATTTTTCACCTCCCTTTTTTTCTTTGGTCCTGTCTGATGATGCTGTTGCAACGGCATGCACCACTATGCCAACAGCCGTCGCGGCCGCTGCGACCGCGCCGATCGTGTCAGCACCTTTTTCCACGCCGCCGATCCCGGGGATCGTGACGCCGGGAAGTCTCTCATAGAAGCCGGCGAACTTGTCCGTCCATCCGGGCTCAGCACAGCCGATGCAGGGTCCTCCGGCCTTTATACACCAGCTTGCCCGATCGTTATACTGGATCTTCGGGCATGCCGAATAGGTCATCGGCCCTTTGCAGCCCATCTTGTACAAGCAGTAGTTGAGGGCCTCTTCCTGGGAGCCGAACTTTTCCACGAACCTGCCGGCATCAAAGTGCGCCCGGCGCTCACAGTTATCATGGATCGTCTGGCCATAGAACATCTTCGGCCTGCCGACGCTGTCGAGATCGGGGAGCTTTCCGAGGAGCAGGAAATTGGCCACCACACCAACAAGATACTGCGGGTTCACCGGACAGAGGTCGAGATTGATGAGCGGCTTATTGATGCCGACCTTCTTCAAAGCCTCGGACATACCGATGATCTGTGAGGGATTCGGTTTCGCGGCCGGGACGCCTCCCGTAGTCGCGCAGCTGCCGATCGCCAATACCGCAACGGCAGGACCTGCAAAATCCTTGAAGACATCGAGCATCTCTCTGTTCCCGATCATGCCGTGTCCCTTCTTTGTCGGGATCCCGCCTTCCACAATAAGAATGTAGCCCCCTGCACTCTTCGATTTATTAAGGATCTCCTCAGCCTGCTTCCCTGCTGCGGCCATGATTGTTTCGTTGTAGTCAACGCTCAGGATATCCAGGATGACCTCGGCCGCGCTCGGGTATGTCGCTTTGATGAAGGCCTCGGTACAGCCCGTATCAGAGGCGAAATTGAGCCATACGACCGGCTGTCTCTTTGCGGCTTTTTCCAGGGCTGCAGCTATTTTAGGGGCATGTAATTCGGAGAGGCCTATGAGGGCGGCGGTTGCCCCGCAGAACTTCAAAAAATCTCTTCGTTTAATACCACGGAACTCCAGTGCGTCAAGAAACTGCTTACTCGCTCCTTCCTTTTTAGCCATATGCGCATCCTCCTTGTGGTATTTCTTATAAATGAAAATATTTCATAATGTGATGTGTCAGGCTTGAAAAGACGAATTGTTGAGAGCTGAATTGCGGGCGATGACATATCGTCGCTTGCAATTCTTTTTTAGGTTAGCAGGTAAATTTATGTTTGTCAAACTTACCACGAAATAATATTATTTTTTCTCTATTTATTTTATGCGGTTAATATTAATTTTCTCTATGGTTTTCTCGGAGAACAATAAGGAAATACTATACTGATTATCTACAACTTAAGAGGCCATTTAATCTTTTTTAAGAGAGGGAGCGAAGGCTCGCTTACATGAAGAGTGGTTAACCTGAAGAATGGATTCTGAGGAACTATACTGTCAACAAAGTCGATCGTTGTTCCATCACTCGGCTACACAGTGGTAAAGATAAGATGAATTTTATCTCGATTATTTGTACCGTTTGAAGATTCGGCTGAATAAATTACCTTTGCATGGGTATCCGGGCGTGACCGACTATTGGCGGGTTTTCAAGCTGATCTGTACATCCCATTCTTTGAGTTTCTGTATCGCGAGTTCGATGATGTCATCCAGGTGCATGCGTATTTCGTCGGTCATTTCAAGGCCGACATCGAAGGATTTCGGCTGTATGCCGATCAAGTAGACTTCCGGCGGGATATCGCGCGTCAATTTCGCTGCATAAAGGAGGTCGGAAAATCCGATGTGATGGACGGAAAGTTTTGTATTAAGAACGGTCGGAATTTTGTTCCCTTCGATGGCTCCCACATGACCGGGCTCTTTTTTGAAATCAACAGCGTCAATGATGATGATCTTATCCTGCGTTTGAAAGATAGGAAGCAGGTCAAGGCCCATGGTCCCGCCATCCAGGATCTCGATCTCGGGAGAAAAGGCGTACTTCTTTTTAATGGCATTTACTGCATGGACACCGACGCCTTCATCGGAGAGCAGAATATTACCGATTCCTAAAACACTGATACGCCCGGAGTCTCGGGGACCTTCCGGGCGTATCATATACCGGCTAAATGTATCCTCTTCAGCTCTCACGATGCTATTCTATTCCCATTCCTTTCCCGTAATGAACTTGAAGCCGCCGAAGATGGAGCCCATCACACCGTTCTTCTCGGCGATATCAAGATACCACCCGATATACACGTGGATGGCGGTGAAGACGATCAACAGCCACATGACAATGTGATGGAGCAATCGGATCGCCTGTGCACCTGCGAAGCTGAACATCCACCCGCCAAGAAGCCACAGGATCACGCTCTTCATATGGCTCTGGGAATAGAGCGCGAATCCCGAGGCGATCTCAAACAGGAACAGGATAAACACGAAGAGGTACGAGATGGACGCCATGGCTGAATGTCCTGCCGCATAGGGCGGCTGCTTTCTGAGAAAGAGATAGAACTTCAGCCCGTCAATCATGTCTCTCCACTGCCTTGACGTAAGCGGTATAAACACCCTCCAACTCGAATACTTGTTGCCGACAAACATCCAGTATATCCTGATGATCATGCTCAGGAGGAAGATATATGCCGACAAGAAATGGAGGAACCGCATCCATCCCATGATGTACTGTTGCGTGGAAAGGGCATGCATGAACGGATGCCCGATGTAGAAGCCCGTGATACAGAAGGTTACGAGGGCCAGAGCATTGATCCAGTGGGTGAACCGGACCGGGAATTCCCATATATACGCCCTAATCCTGTTAGGCTGCATAGTCCACCTCCTTTGTTAGATGATCTTAATGCTCGTAACTTCCTTCCCTTCCGGATCCACCACGTGCACAGCACATGCCATGCAGGGGTCGAATGAGTGAACCGTCCGGAGGATCTCCACGGGTTTATTCACATCATGCACCGGCGTACCGATGAGGGCTTGCTCCCAAGGTCCGCGCTGTCCCTTTGCATCACGCGGCGAGCCGTTCCAGGTGCCGGGGACAACCGCCTGGTAGTTGGCGATCTTCCCGTTCTTGATATGGATCCAGTGGCACAAACAGCCGCGCGGAGCTTCATGGAACCCGAAGCCCTTGGCTACAGCTGGCCATGTCGAAGGTTCCCACTTCTCGCTGTTGTGGATACTAAGATCGCCCTTAGCCATGTTCGCAGCGAGTTGATCGAGCCAGGTGGGCAGCATTTCTGCCGTGACGAGCGTCTCGATACCGCGTGCCGCTACCCGTCCAAGTGTCGAGAAGAGGGCAGCTGGACCTACGCCGAGCTTCTGCAGCGCGCCGTTCACGACCTCTTTCACGCGCTTGTGGCCTGACACATAGGCGACGAGCATTCTTGAAAGCGGGCCGACCTCCATCGCCATATCATCATAGCGGGGCGCCTTGACCCAGGAATACTTCTGCTTATCGCTCACAAAGCCGTTCTCAAAGGGCGGAGTCGGCCCCGAGTACTTGAAGTTCGTCTCGCCTTCCCACGGATGCTTTGCTTTCGCATCCCCGTCCTTGTAATCGTACCAGGAATGGCTCACATATTCCATGATCTTGGTCTGGTCCACAGGATATACCTTGCTGATGTCCCTGTTTTTGATTATGCCCCGCGGCAGCCATAGGTTCGTGGTGTCCGACTTAGTATCATTCGGGAACTCGCCGCAGGATAGGTAGTTCCCCACTCCGGCGCCGATACCCGCCCAGTCTTTGTAGAACGAAGCGACCGCGAGCACGTCGGGGATATACACTTTCGCGACGAAATCATGGGCCTTCTTCGCGAGGCCGGAGATGAACGCTATGCTTCCGGCGTTCAGGGCATTCTGGCTGTTGGGATCAACAGGGATGGCCATGCCGCCCACAAGGTATGTCTGGGCGTGCGGGTTCTTCGCGCCGAGGAGCGCCTGGATCTTGATGACATCCCGCTGCCAGTCAAGCGCCTCCAAGTAATGGGCAACGGCCATGAGGTTTGCCTCCGGAGGCAGTTTATAGGCCGGATGGCCCCAGTATCCGTTGGCGAAGATACCAAGCTGGCCGCTCTCCACAAGCGTTTTTACCTTCTGCTGGACAGCCTTGAAATAGGACGTCGAGGAATTAGGCCAGTCCGAGATCGACATGGCGAGCCCCGACGTTTTCGCCGGATCGGCCTTCAGCGCGCTGACGACGTCGACCCAGTCAAGGGCATGGAGGTGATAGAAGTGGATCACGTGGTCCTGGACATACTGGATACCCGTGATCAAGTTTCTGATGATCCTTGCGTTATCTGGTATTGTGATTCCTAAAGCGTTTTCTACAGCTCGGACCGAGCTGGTGGCGTGAACCGTCGTTCAGACCCCTCAAATGCGTTGGACGAACAGCCAGGCATCGCGGGGATCACGGTCCTTCACGATGATCTCGATGCCGCGGAACATGGTGCTGGACGACCACGCGTCCACCACCTTGCCGCCATCGACTTGTGCTTCGATTCTCAGATGGCCTTCAATCCTGGTGATAGGATCAATTGCTATCTTCGGCATGGTTTCTCCTCCTTTAGGATTTTTTTATAAATTATGTTATTCGTGTTTATCGTCTTTTTTCGGCTTCATGGCCCTGCCGATTCCATGGGCGGCAAGACCTACTGCTGTCGCGACTGCGAGACCGGCACCGATCTTGTCGGCTGTCGTTTCAACGCCAAACCCGGGAACGGTAGGCAGTCTCTTGTAGAACGGCGTCATGGTGTCCCAGTTATGGTCGGCTGCGCATGCGATGCAGCCGTGACCGGCCTGGACCGGCCAGCTTGTGCCCTCGTTATATTTGACCGTCGGGCAATTAAACCATGCCTCCGGGCCCTTGCAGCCCATCTCATAGAGGCACCAGCCCTGTCGGTGTCCTTCGTCGCCCCATGCCCGCACGAACTGTCCTGCGTCGAAATGGGCACGCCGTTCGCAGTTGTCATGGATCCGTTTGCCGTGCGCAAAGAGCGGACGGGAGTGGCTGTCAAGCTGCGGTAACGACTTGAAGGTCAGATAGTGCACGATCGTGGCGGTGAGGTTCTCGACATTCATGGGGCAGCCGGGAAGATTAACCAAGGCGATGCCGGATACGGCATCTTTCACGCCCACACATCCTGTTGGGTTGGGATTGGCGCTCGCGACGCCGCCCCACGCCGCGCAGGACCCTACGGCGATCGTTGCCGCGGCATTGCCGCATACTTCCCTGGCAGTGGCAAGAGCGGTCCTGCCACCGACGGTACAATATATTCCGCCGTCCTTCATCGGGATCGCGCCTTCAACGATCGCGATGTATTTGCCCTTCTGGTTCTTGACCACGTCCATGAGAGATTTCTCTGCAGCTTTCCCGGAGGGCACCATGATGGTCTCATGATACTCGAGGGAAATCACATCGAGGACGAGCGAGCCGATCGTTGGTTTGGTCGCTCTTAGGGTGGACTCAGAATCTCCAGCACAGTCCGAGAACTCAAGCCATACAACATAGGGTTTTTGGGCTTTCTCCAACGCTTCGGCGATCTTGGATGCATACGATGCCGGAAGCGCCAGCGTTGCGGCCATTGCGGTACAGAACTTCATGAAGTCCCGCCGCGATACGCCGCGCTTGACAAGACTCTGGTACACGCTCTCATCTCGCATAGCAAACCTCCTATAGGGATTTTAAATTAAAATTGTAAAAAGGGATAGCTAGAGTCTATCCGAGGGTCGCGACTCTGTCAAGGTGTCGCGTTACTTTTTGTCACAATTTTTTAAATATTGCCCTCTAATACTTTTTCCCTATCCAAAGGTATCCTTATTATTGTAAGGATTTTAAAACGTATTCCGCGATCTCTTTTGCCTCTTTATTCGAAATGGTCTTCTCATCGAACTTGATCATCCCCGGGCCCGGATTTCTCATTTTATTCACAATATCCTCTACTGTCTTGACATTATTGGCTTCCCGGTCCTGTTTATGCAGCGTTTTTTTCGGGTTGACGATATTTCCTCCATCCGGGTGGCATACGGCGCAGTGCTGCTTGAACATCGATTCACCCGTCTGAGCAGGATCAGCCATTCCGGTTGAAGCCACAGTAACAAGACATACCGCTGCTCCGAGCGCTAAAACAATGAAAACCTTTTTCATATAACCTCTC
>DATJZV010000105.1:0-7013 GCA_035498715.1 Nitrospirota bacterium | reverse complement strand
CCGAGCGTGCTACGCTGCTTCAGTACACCCTTTTTTTATTTCAACCCCCCCCGCGGCGCTTATCGTTCCCATTCCTTGAGCTTTTCACCGATGAATCGTATGATCTCGTTGTGTTCTTCCGTGCCGCGGTCTCTTATCATGAGCGGCTCTCCGAATGCAAAGTGCACGCGCTTCGACGGCACAATCCTGCCGTAATCCTTCAGGTATTTGCCATTACCCCAGGCATCGGTCTTGAGCGCTATGGGTATTACCGGAACTCCAGCCTTTTTCGCCAGCTTTATCCCAATCGTATTGAACTGGCTCGGGTCGAAGACCGGAGTGCGCGTGGTCTGGGGGAAAATGATGATCGACCTCCCTGATTTCAGCCGCTCGGTCCCTCCCTCTAAGACCGCTTTCAGGTCGTCACGGGGGTTTTCCCGTCCGACGGTTATGGGGTTCCGTGAACGCATGACGTGCTTGAAAATCGGGTAATCGACGAGACCCTGCTTGACCACGAACGTGACGTCTTTCACAGGCGCGATAATGGCGGGGAGGACGAATGTCTCAAGTGTGCCCATATGGTTTGAAATGAACACACAGGGCCCGGCGACAGAAGCAAGGAAATCAATGCCTGTTATCTCTATGTCCACCCCGACGCGTTCGAGGGCACGGAGTACGGCGAGACTGCTTTTGGACCATGCAGCAGTGTCATAGTTCCCTCGTTTTGCGTTAGCGCTCGCCCGCAGGACGATCATGGCTTCTTGATAGTAAAAGATGAGCGAAGGAAACATTTTTGCCAAAGGGGAAATGTAGGCAGGAGAAGTCCTGTATGCATTGTTTTCGTACGTGAGATCTTCCAACATTAAACTCCCCCGAAGCATGAAATGGGGTTTTCTCCGAATTGGTTAAGTATACCATGCACGAGAATTAGATGAAAGTGGGAAATAGAGGGCTGATTTGACAGCAATCATGAGATACCGCAAACCTCAGAGAGCGCCTTCCCTCATATGCGGATGCTGAACGGGGCCACGTGCGGCTGCGTCAGCCGCTCGAAATCGGCGTAATGCATGCGGATTGCCTCATAGTGCGTACCTGCGTTAAAGGTAATATATTCGTCAGTCGTGAGAATAACGTCCACCCACACCTCCATGGAGGAGAGATGCCCGAAGGGCGGCATGGCGCCTATCTCGGTTTCGGGGAATAGCGCCTTGAGCTCCTGTTCAGTGGCGATGCTCAGCGCTGCTGCCTGCAATTGTGTTTGCAGCGCCGAGAGATCTATTTTCCGGATAGAGGGCAGGATGGCCATACAGTACCTATCATCAGCTCTTAAGATGATGACCTTTACAAGCTCTTTCCCCGGCACGTGAAGCGCCTGAGCGAGTTCCTGCGCCGTATACACCTCTTCGTGAAGAATGACCTGATAGGGGACGTTGTTCTGATCGAGATACTGCTTGATCTTTGCGAGGGTATTCATGATGTTTACCGCGACACCACCCTTAATCGTATTATTCGTATATTTAGTATATCGCAGGTGCGGCCTTTGTCAACGGCTAAATGACTTTTATCTGCCGCAAAAAATGCTTGCAATACGTCAGGGAAAAAGCGACAATGCGCCCATGAAAATCCGATCACTCAGAGAAGACGCTGCGCAGATGGTGATGCCAAGGATCGAGGGATCGAAACTCGGCGATCCAGCATACCGTGAGCAGGTGCACGAACTCGTTCACGATGGTGTCGGCGGTTTTATCCTGTTCGGCGGTGACATTGAGAACACGCCACGTTATCTTGGAGAGATCAAGAAGCCGGCGGTGATTCCACCTCTTATTTCCGCGGACGTCGAGAGGGGCCTCGGCCAGCAGCTTGAAGGAGGGACGCGTTTTCCGAGCCAGCGCGCCGTGGCGTCCGCAATCAATCGCCGTTCGAAAAAGGACGTTGAACTTCTCGACAAAATGCTCGATGCTGTCCGAATTGAGACGCGCGCCGTCGGCATCCATGCGGTTTTCTCTCCGGTCGTCGACGTAAACAATAATCCGGAAAACCCGATCATCTGTACCCGGGCGTTCGGTGACGATCCCGAGGTAGTCGAGTGGTTCGGTTCGCGATACATCAAGGTCCTCCAGAAACCAGCGGGGAAGAACAGACTCGATCTGCTGGCCTGCGCGAAACATTTCCCCGGTCACGGAGATACGGACCAGGATTCGCATTCCGTGCTCCCCGTGATTCGCGCGGATAAATCGAGGCTGAACCGGGTGGAACTTCCGCCGTTCCGGGCGGCTGTGAAGGACGGCGTCGGCATGGTCATGGTGGCCCACCTACTTGTCCCGGCCCTTGATCCGGCAAAACCGACGACGTTTTCCAGGAAGACCATAACCGCCCTTCTTCGCGAAGGCATGGAGTTCGATGGATTGATCGTATCCGATGCACTCGACATGGGTGCGCTCGCGGGAGAGTATTCCCAGGGAGAGATCGCCGTTCGCGCCGTGGAGGCGGGGATCGACATCCTGCTCCATCCACAGGACGCGCGAATCACCATTGACGCTGTGGTCGCTGCCGTGGAACAGGGGAGGCTGACTCGGCAAAGGATAAACGAATCAGTTGAGAGGATCCTGGTGTCAAAACAGAGGTTGGGGCTGTTTGATAAGGAAAGGCCGGCTGCTTCGCGGATCGATTATAAAAAGCATCAACAGATCGCCGGAGAAATAGGGGACAAGGCGCCCCGTATCATATCAGGAATAAAAGGAGCCCTCCCTCTGGACCATGATGGCGGAGTGGCGTGTTTCATCCTCGATGACGACAACAACCGGGAATCAGGCGATTCCTTTATCCACGCATTGAAGGACCAGGTGACGAATCTTTCGATGATTGTACTCACGCCCGATTCAGGCATGCCGACGTCGCTGGTAAAGGACAGCATTCAGGGAGCAGGCGCCGTTATCCTAGCAGTGTTTTCTAAAATTTCCGCCTCCAAAGGCCGCTCGGGGATAAGTGATGGGCTTCGAGACATGGCCATGGATATTCTGCGTACAACAAAATCGGCAAGGACAAAAGCAGTCGTGTTATCCTTTGATAGTCCCTATATTCTCGATCTTTTTAAAGAGGCCGATGTCCTTATTGCAGCTTATGACAGGATGGACCATATCCAGAGGGCTGCGGCCGAGCTGGTGGCAGGGAAGTAGATATGGAGAGAAGACTCCTCCTCTGAGCCTCGGATGAGCGATATCAGAGCCGTACTTCCTGGACCCAATTCCATGATCAAAATCATCATAATTTTTCTCATATTCTCTTTTATCCACAGCATTACGGTTTCCAGATGGTTCAAACAAGTCTGTAAAAGGGCGCTCGGAGATACTTTCATGCGAGCCTGGTACCGGTTTCTCTACAACGCTGTGAGCTCTATCACTGGTGCTATAGCCATCTATCTCATCTGGCAGGTCCCTGACCGGGTCCTGTGGGAGGGACCCCTGTGGTTTCGCTGGATGCTTCATCTCATACAGTTTGCGGGCCTTGCATTCGGCGCTCTTGCTTTTGAATATCTCAATATGCGGGAGTTCATGGGCTTCAAACAGGTATGGCGGTATCTTACGCGGGGAGAAGTTGCGGGGGACATGGAGGGGCTGACGGACCAGGAACTCGTCACGACCGGTGTCTATGGGATCGTGCGCCACCCCATGTACCTGGCGGGAATCATTATTTTTACTTTTAATCCGAACATTACCATCAACAGCCTCTTGATAACGGTGCTGGCCGACCTTTATTTCCTGTTCGGTGTGTGCATCGAAGAGCGGCGGTTTCTCAAAAAATTCGGTGAGGAGTATCGGACGTATATGCAGCGCGTGCCGAGATTGATACCATCCCTGACGAAGCGCGATGCGTGAAAGACACATCGTTTATATCGCCTGCGGCATATATCACGGCATATATCATGCATTATGCATCCGGCTTTATCCTGACCACGGCTATATATGGTAGGTTCCGGTACTGCTCAGCGCAATCCACACCGTATCCCACCACAAAAACGTCCGGGATTTCAAAACCCTTGTACGCGAGTGTTACTTCGACCGTTCGCCGCGGCTTCTTATCCAGCAGGACCACAGCTTCGAGACTCGCGGGGCTTTTCCCCCGCATCTTTTCGAGCAGACAGTGCAACGTTTCTCCCGTATCGATGATCGTGTCGACGAGGAGCACGTGTTTCCCCTTTATATCGGTTTCGATATCTTTCGTGATGACAATATTTCGCGATGGTTCAGTTGATGCGCCATAGCTCGCAGCACGAACAAAATCGATCCTAACTGGCATCGAGAGGCAACGCATCAGGTCCGCCATGAACACGGCTGCGCCTTTCAGGATGCAGACCAGAACAAGGTCTTTACCTGCGTAGTCTGTCGATATCCGATCAGCAAGTTCCTTGACCTTCTTTGCGATGGTTTGCTCATCGAACAGCATTCTCTGGATTTCTATCATGTTACCTCACTGATTCAACAGGCTGCTGAGAAACTGAACTGACCTCCAATCCTGAACGGGGTGAAGGATCACCCGTGCTTGGAAGGACGAGATTTTGCGCTCCGCTTATGGGTATCAAACAAACAGGTCCACAAACTTGAACTGATTCACGTCCACGAGCCCCTTATCCGTCAGCTTCAGCTCCGGGATGACGGGCAGAGCCAGAAATGAGAGTATGCCGAAGGGATGTTTGATCTTTACTCCCAGCTCGTTCACTGCCGTCTCGATCTCCGCCAGTTTTTTGACAACATAATTGAGCGGCTTGTCGGACATGAGCCCTGCCACCGGCAACGGGATCTCTGCCAGCACTTTCTTGTTGTGCACGACGACCAGGCCTCCCTGAAGCTTGCTGATCTCCGATACGGCCGCGAGGATATCATCATCGCTTACACCCGTGGCGATGATGTTGTGGGAGTCATGCGCGACGGTCCCCGCGATAGCGCCCGATCGCAATCCGAATCCTTTGACCAGGCCGAGGCCGATATTGCCGGTTGCTTTGTGACGCTCGATTACCATGAGCTTGAGAATGTCTCTCTCCGTGTCTGAGAATACAAAACCCCTCTGTGCGGAGACCGGCAGCACCGAATGTTTTGTCTCGATCTGGTCCGGAATGAGCTCGATGACCCTGGCGCGGCCTGTCTGCGCTTTTATCAGGATGTCCTGTTTCGTAATTGGACGCATCCTGACCGTCCGTTTGGTCTGTTCGTGATACCTGCTCTTGCACGGGATGACGCAAGTGTCACCCTTTGAAGCGAGCTTCCCCTGCTTGAGCACCTTCTCGACAGTAAAATCTTCAAAGCTGTCGATGATGACAAGATCGGCATCATACCCCGGTAGGACGGCGCCCTTGCGTTTCAGCCCGAAGTGACGCGCAGGATTGATCGTGGCAATCTGGACGGCGGTCATTGGATCCAAACCGAGGCGGATGGCTTTTTTAACGAGCGTGCTGATGCCTCCGTACTTCAGATCGCCAGGCTGGAAGTCGTCCGTCGCAAGACAAAAGAACCGGGAATTGGAAGGGGTGACGGCAGGCAGCAGGGCCTCCATATCCTTGGCTGCAGACCCTTCGCGGATGAAAATCGTCATGCCGAGTCGTATCTTTTCCCTTGCTTCATCTGCTGAAGTGCACTCGTGATCAGATGTTATGCCGGTGCCCACGTAGGCCGAAAGCTCTTTGCCCGTTAGCCCGGGCGCGTGGCCATCTATTACTTGGTCACTGAAACTTCTCAATTTTAGCAATACTTCAGCATCGCCTGACAGGACTCCGGGGTAATTCATTATTTCGGCCAACCCCAGTACCCGCCTGTGCTTTAAAAACGGCATAAGATCTGTTGTCTTGAGCCGTGCTCCCGAGGTCTCGAGGAGAGTTGCCGGAACGCAGGAAGGAAGCATGAAATAGAAGTCGAGTGGCAAACCCTCACTGGCCTTGAGGATATAGTTAATGCCCTTTTTCCCGAGAACATTCGCGATCTCATGGGGATCGGCGACCACGGCTGTTGTGCCACTGGGCAAAATGGCCTTCGCGAATTCAGCCGGCGTGAGCATGGAGCTTTCGAGATGGACATGGCTGTCGATAAGGCCGGGTAGGATGAGCTTTGACGCGGCATCGATTACCTTTTTCCCCTCGTATTCGCCGAGTCCGGCAATCGTGCCCCTATGGATCGCGACATCTGCCCTGTATATCTCGCCCGAGAAGACGTTCACGATCCGGCCACCCTTCAGAACAAGGTCTGCTTTCCTAAGGCCCCTGGCGACAGCAATCCTGTCTTTGAGGTTGTTTTTCATGGGGAGGAAGAAGTCCAAGAAACTCTTGGCCATAGAGGGACATGGATTACCACGAATAACATCGATGTCTGGAAGACCTCAAAAAGCGCTTATCAACGGTCAAATAAACGGTTGCGATGCCCTCTTACTTGAAAAAGATACAGCATATTGTTACAATTGTAAAGAGGAGACAATGCAGGGAGGTGATTGTCATGAAAAAGGAGGCTCTGCTTGTTATCGACATGCTGAACGACTTTGTTCTTTCAGGTGCTTCGCTCGAGGTACCTGATACGAGAAAGATCATTCCGGTCATTCAGAATGAGATCGGGAAGACCCGGGCCAAGGGCAATCCCGTCATCTACGTGTGCGATGCCCATGCCCCGGACGACAAGGAGTTCGGAAAATTCGGCTGGCCCCCACATGCGGTAAAGGGGACTAGGGGAGCCCAAGTTGTCGAAGAGCTCAAACCCGCTCCCGGTGATAGCATTATTGCGAAGGACACGTACTCAGGATTTTATGGCACAAGGCTCGACGAGACCCTGAAATACCTTGGTGTGGACTCGCTCAGGCTCACAGGCTGCGTTACGCATATCTGCATCATGGTTACTGCTTCGGACGCCGTTCTGCGGGACTACAAGGTCACGGTTGTGGAGGACGGAGTAGCTGGTCTCGCCAGGGAAGATCATGACGCTGCACTCCGGATCATGAAAAACGTCATGGGGGTACAGATCGTGAAATCGGGTACGGAGGTATCAGGCAGTATAGCAGCA
>DATJZV010000104.1:0-16360 GCA_035498715.1 Nitrospirota bacterium | reverse complement strand
GATGTGGCATAAGCCGCAGGCCATCCCCACCAGAAACGGCGGCTCCACGGAGCCGGGGTCAGCCAGGTACTTTTCCATCGACCACTTCTTCGCGTCGAATTTCTTGTTGGTGAAGAGCTGCAAGCCGATGACGCCGCTCGGGTAGCCGAACACCTCGGGGTCCCAAGTCAGCGCGCCGTCCTTCGTCCGGTCGATCATCAGGCCATACTTGTCGGGCTTGTCGGCGGGGACGGTGTCGGGGTCGTTGATGAGGCCGACTTTTTCCCAACGATCCGCTCGTGACAGCAGCAGCAAGCTGAAGAAGTCCAAGCGCACATCGAGCGCGCTATATTCCTTCTTCGTGCCGAGGACGGTCAACTTTCGCCAGAACTCAGGGTTGTCAACGCCACACCACCAGTGCCAGGTGTCCATGCCGTCGCCGACCGCCTTGGGATCGACGCCGTAGCGCTTGGCCGCCTCGTCGGCGTGGGTCTTCCTATACCAGTCGTAGGTCTGCTCGCCCTTCTCCACCGGTCGGTCGAAGGTGTACTCGACCTGGTCGCCTTCCGCCGCGTAAGAGGCGGCGTTATTTCCGAAGGTCAGCAGGGCTGCGAGCACCAGCGCCGTCAGGGCGGCTCCCACAAAGATATATCGTTTCACTGTGTTCATAGGTCCTCCTTTTCAAGTGTAGAGATTGCAGAGTGATTGATCCCGCACGTTGTGCCTACCTCCTATGCGGACTACCTCAGTCCCACTCAGCTCCTGTACTGTGCGTCATCAGGCGCGGCTGACGCTCACCCTGGTGATTTGGGCAATGCTCGTAGCCCCCACCTGCCTCATGATCGTGACGAACTCGGTATCCAGGATCTCCAGCACGCGGTCCACCCCAGGCTCGCCGAACGACGCCAAGCCCCACACGTACGGCCGCCCGATGCCGACGGCGGTGGCGCCCAGGGCGAGCGCCTTCAAGGCGTCGGTGCCGCGACGCACGCCCCCGTCGATGAGCACCGGGATGTGTCCGCCTACTCCGTCCACGATCTCGACCAGCACGCCGATCGTCGCCTGCCCGCTCTCCTCCGCGCGGCCGCCATGGTTGGAGACGATGATGCCGTCCACGCCGTGGCGCATCGCCTCCTTGGCGTCCTCTCCGGTCATGATGCCCTTCAGCACGAGTTTGCCCTTGACGATCGCGCGCAGGCGATCGACGAATTCCCACGTCATGCCGGTACCGTAGAGGTTGGTGACCTTCGAGACGTCGAGGCCGAAGAAGTTGGCCTTGCGGCTGACCTCATTGGCGAATGAGCCCGGCTTGTGGCACACGACGCAGTCACGCTTGTCCTCGCGCCGGAAACGGAACATGGTCTCGGTGTTGCGGCCGCCCGACCGGTCCACCGTGAGGACGATCGCCGGGGAGCCCGCGGCCTCGGCCCGTTTCACCAGCGCCTGCGTCACATTCCAGTCGTCGGTCGGGTACAGCATGAACCAGGCCGGCGAGCCGTGTGCCTTGTTTACGTCGTCGATGCTCGCGTTGTCGACCGAGGAGAGCACCACCTGGTGCTTACGCTTGCCTGCGGCGCGCGCCACGGCGACCCCCGCCTCCGGGTTGTAGGCGCCGAGGCTGCTGACCGGGCACAGGAAGATGGGGCTGCCCCACGTCTCCCCGAAGATCTTCACGCTCGTGTCGACCTTGCGCGCGTCGATGAGGCGCCGGACGCGGATGTTGTAGTGCGCGTAGGCGGTGTGGTTGGCGTCGCGCGTCACGTCGGCGTCCACGCCGCTCGCGAGGTAGCCCCAGTGCGCCGGCGCGCCCGCGTTGATCAGGGCCTTCTTCGCCGCCGGCTCGAACTCGAAGACGTCCAACGCCTGGCCGGGCGCGGTGATGATGCCGTCCGCGCCGGTCGCGATCTTCGCTTCGCGCAGCGCGTCGTAGCTCTGCGCGAGAACCTCATCCGGACCCGCCAAGAGTCTGGCGATTGTTCCGGCAGGGACCGCAGTGAGCAGGGCACTACCCATGAGAAAGCGCAGGAATTGGCGGCGCGCAATCATCTGGCGCCCGGAAATGATCTGTACTTCTCGCGTCGTCTGTTTCATCGATCCTCCCTTTGGCCTTAAAGCGGCACGCGTCACTTGAGTGACTTCTATTTGAAGGTCTTCAAAATGTAATCGGCTATCTCCTTCGCTTCCTTATCAGGCACAGTACTCGCGTCGAAGGGTGTCATGCCCGGCCCTGGCTGTCTCATCAGCTTGATAATATCCCCTGCAGTCTTGACGTTGTTGGCATCAAGATCCTTCTTATGCAATGTCTTCTTCGGGTTTATGATATTCCCACCGCCGGGATGACATACCGCGCAGTTTTGCTTGAACCCGGCTTCACCGGGCATTTCACTGAAAGCCTTCCCCGTAATACCGAAAAACAAACAAAGCGCCACAACCGCGATACAGATGGTAACCATTCTTGCCATTTTGACATTCCTCCTTTTCAGTTCTCTGCTTCGACCGACCGGGCAATGATGGTCGAAGTAAATTATTTCCGCAGACTTCCTTTGCTGCGAATCTTCGCGACGTCTCCCGCTGTGACCACCGGAGCGTTATTCCCCCAACTTGTCCGTTCGTGGTTAATGACCGCTGCTGCTTCTTCATCGGAAAACTGGTCAGCCCAGGCAGGCATTTGCGTCTGATAGGTCACTCCTTTAATAGAGCTGCCTTTTGCACCGAACAAAACGATTTTTATGTTGTCCGACGGATCAGGGGCGGTTACCACCGGATCGCCGGCAAGCGGAGGAAAGACGCCCGGTACACCCTGGCCGTTGGTCTGGTGGCAGCTTGCGCAGCTCGTACGGTATAATTCCGCCCCAAGCCCGGCACGCGATATTGCCGGCTGTTTCTCAACGACCCGGTATGTCGGCGTGTTCGCGAACTGCGCTGTCGGTCTCCACTGTCTGATGCCGTAGTACATCGCCCATGCGACGACCGAGATCAGGACGACCCATGCCCACGTCGGGACAGGCTTAGGCGTTTCAGCGCGCCTGGGTTCCCATTTTTCCTCGTATGCCCCGCCGTACGCATTGATGAGCACGCTGATCTTCCCTTCGACCACATCGCGCTCGCGCAGCCCGTCCACGGCGATCCCCGGCCCGTTCCGCACTTCGAAAGGGATTTTTCGTGCTCCCCGGCGGCCCGAGCGGTCCACGGCCACGATTCGCAGGACATGGGGACCGTCTTCCATGGTGGTGGTATCGAGATCGAAGGAGCCGGGGGGCCGGTATCTCGCGATCGGTTCCGGTCCCTCATCCAGGTACACTATGATCTCGTTGTCATGCTCATCGCTCACGCCGGCTCTCCCGTTCATCACTCACATTGTCATCGAGAATTCTTCTCTTGATATGGGTATTCTCTCTCTCCTTCGGGACGAGAAAATACTTGACGCAGAGAAAAAGCACGACCAGGACGACAATGACCGAAATCGCCACGATAATGAAGTCACCAAACCCTTCAGGGTTTACTGCGTGGTCGTGCGACGACCTGGAAAATCCCTGGGCAACCCGGGCAGAAAAAGCATCGATTGCACTCATCGTTGTGCCCCCTTGCCTTCCGTATGCTGATTCCTTATTCTCGCCACGTCCTGCGGCGTGACGGTCGGCGCGTCATTTCCCCAGCTTTTTCGTTCATGGTTGATGACGGCTGCGATTTCAGAATCGGGGAGCACCTGTGCATGTGCCGGCATAGGCGCCGTATAGTTTATCCCGCCAATCACCGTACCTTTGAGTCCGAACAGCACGATCTCGATGTGGCGTGTTGGGTCTTTGTCAGTGGTGACAGGATCGCCTTTCATCGGCGGAAAGACTCCGGGAACGCCCCCGCCGTTAGGCTGGTGGCAGCTTGCGCAGTGAGACGCATAGACCTGCGCGCCGAGGCCGGTTTCGGTCCCGCCCGCCGGCGAAGGCGGCCCTTGGGCCCCTGTCTCTGTCCCGGCGATGGGTACCTGCTTCAGCGAGAGAAGATAGGCCACGAGGTCTTTCGCTTTCTGCGTTGCCACGACCTTTCCCGCCCGTGGAGCATATCCCAGTGGTATAGGGACCACGATATCGTCGGGAATGGGATTTTGTTTCGTTTCGAAGAGCCACGGGTAGGCCTGCATGACGGAGTCCTTTACCACGGCGCGGGGATTGTACAGATGGATGAACTGCCATATATCGCTGGGCTGACGGCCCGCAGCGTTGCTGAGGTCCGGCCCGGTCCGCTGCGTACCAAGGGTTGCCGGTGTCATGCGCCATACGTCCTGAGGCCTCAGGCGGGCATAATCTCCGGGCGCCGAGGGCCTGCCGAAGGGTGCATCGACATCGAGCGGCCTCACCTGCTGCGTGTGGCAGTAGAGGCACCCTTCTGCCACATAAATATCCAATCCTCTCTGTTCCTGCTTTGTAAGCGCCTGGGAGCCGGGCAGCGGGCTGTTATGGTCCTGCACCCAGAGAGCGGGACCAATCGTAATGATGAGGCTCAATCCTATGAAACCGAAAAAGACCACCCCGAAAAGGAGGCGGTGGTTCTTATGAAAGTCGAGCTTCATGATGCTTCCTTCTCAGCGGCCGGCCGCCCGCCAGGCCGCATCGCCCAGACGTTATAAGCGAATACCACATGGGACAGGAACATCAGGCTCCCTCCGACGGCCCTCCAGAGCCAGTATGAAGACATTAACTTGACCGAGTCGATGAAAGGAGCCCCTGAGATCCAACTCTCGCCCTGCTCGGTTCCGCCGATCATGAGAGAAATGCCGTATATCAGAAGGCCGATGAGCGCGAACCAAAAGTGCACACCGACGAGTATAAGAGGGGGCTCCTTTCCGGTCAGGCGGGGGACAAGCCCATAGATCCCGCCCCAGATCAGGAAGGAGATGAAACCGTACATGGTCAAATGAGAGTGGGCGACGGTATAGTTGGTGAAATGCCACAATCTGTTCAGAGAGCGTAACGCCTCGAGCGACCCCTGTCCTGACGCGAGAAAATATAAGATCGCGCCGACCAGGATGAAGGGCAAGGAATAGCTCCGCGCGATGGTCCGTCCACTGCCTCGCATCGTCAGCAGGAAGTTCCCAGTCCCGGCGGCAAGCGTCACGACCATGCCGACGCTGAAGACGATCGCCACGGTCTGCAGCCACCACGGTATGGGGCTGAAAACGAAGTGATGGGCGCCGATCATGGAATAGAACACCATGTGCGTCCAGAAGGCGAGCACCCCCAGAGAGTACGAATAAATCGGCTTGTTCAGCAGCTTCGGCAGAAAATAGTATGTGAGACCGAGGACGAACGGGGCGAACCACATGCCCACGCCCATGTGCATGTAATATCCCTGGATGACCGTCTCGGACAGACCGTACTGATACCAGGGGATATAGCCAACGGTCGCCAAAACGAGCGTCCAGAGAAATGCAGCCATGATATACCAGTTGGAAATGTAGATCTCCTCTATGCTTCTTTCCGCCACGGTCCGATACAAATCGTAGGTGAGGAGCACGAGTCCCGCCGCGAAAAGTGTCATCACCGGCCAGATGAATTCGCGGTATTCCTGTCCGCCATTGTTCACGCCCGCAAACAACAGGAGGGTGCCCGCAAGAACGGCACTGTTTATCAGATAGAGACTCAGCCGGGCAAGGCCTGTACTATATAGCCTTTTCTGGCTGGTCCGGGGTACCACATAGAGTGCAAGCGCGATCATGGCCAAAGACGCCCATCCCCAGAACACGACGTTCGTATGGATCGGGCGCAATCTTCCGAAGGACAGCCAGGGATGGACCCCAAGGTCGGGGAAAGCAAGCCGGATCCCAATATACTCTCCGACCAGCGTTCCGAACACCAGCCAGAGCGAAGCGGATGCGATGTAGGAATACACGAGACGGGTCAGACTGAAATCCTCGTCAATAATCCTGTCGATATGGGTTTTCTCTACAGCCAGCGGCCGATGAGTAGACATGACCCCCTCCTCAGCTTAAACCACTATCCTTGTTGGCTTTATGAAATGTCATATTGCAATGTTAATGCCATGCGCAAGTCATTAAAATACCTTGATGTCAGAAAGCACAGAGTCACGAGACTTCGCAAATTAACGGAAACTCGTAAAAGATTACTTGGATTTTCAGCACGCCGGGAGCGCAGGGATCTACCGTGGGCATCTGGCGACGGAACTTGTGCAGATCGGCTAGCGAGCTGCTGCCCTTATACGTTTCATCATTCATAGCGATATCTTTTCATCACTTTATTCGGGCTCGTAACAGCGCATGTACTCCGACAAAGTCTGAGCAAGGTTCAGCAGCATTCTCGCTGAAATTGGACTATTGCCACTGATAAGATAGTCAAAGTATGATTTATACATAATCAAAAGAAGAGTATCTTTTTCAGCGATAGCAGTCGCAAAGCGCGAAGTATGGCCGATGAGGGCGAGCTCACCAAAATGGGACCCTGGGCCAAGAACAGCAATAGTCTTGCTCCCCGAATTCGACTTTTTGATTATTTTGACCGACCCCTCGATGACGACATAGACCGCCATCCCGCTTTTTCCCTCATGAAAGATGATATCGCCCTCTGAATATTTTTTTTCGAAGAGGTCGATAAGCAGTTTCCTGAGTAGCGTCTTGCGTATACCCTTAAAGAGGGGACTGTCGCTGAGTGTTCGGAGATGGGCTTCCCTTGTCGTATCCATCGCCCAGACAAAAAATCTCCTCGCTATTTTGGTGTTCAAGACCACGCCTGTAGACCTAAAAGCTCTTCCCGGATACGGGCTTCTGTTGTTTGCCAGGTTTCCACCTTTTCTTTTCGTTTAGATGGTCAATAAAGTCCGAAACAGTTTGTCCACCATAAGATCAGGACAATGGGCTCCTTCAGCTACCGGCCCCATGGCATTCGCTGCAGTTCATCTCTTTGTACGAATCACCAATGTCGACGGGATGGGGGTAAGGCTCCTCGGCCAGAACAGTGAGTTTATTCTCCTTCTCTCTCCGGAGTTTGATGAGTTGGTGACAAAGATTGCAGTCTTTCGACAAAACGGCCCCATCGTCACTTTTATGTTTACCGTCATGACAGCGAAAGCAGCCCAGGCTATACATGTGTCCGCTTTGGCTCGGGAAACTCTTCCAACTCACCTTCATGGCCGGGTCATAGTTCCAATCGTAGAGATCCTGCAATGTGACAATAACCCGTTCAAGCTCGGCCTTCTTCAAAGTGGCAACGTCAGGATACTTCTTCTTATAGAACTCCATGATGGCATCCCTGATGCCGGCTTTGGCCGCCTCCCTAGAAGTGTAATTGCTCCCCAGTGCCTGGACTGATGTGCTCTTAATGTCCGGGAGCAAGGGATCTATCAACTTCGAACTCAAAAAGACATTCAGTACCTTGTCGGGCGGGTAATATTCGTGTCCGACCCTGTTATGGCAGTCGATGCAATCCATAACGCGCTTCTGCTCCGGCGTTGGTTCCTTGCCGGAGGCGTTGCCATCTTGAGCGCGGTAAACTCTGGCCTTTCCGTCAAAGCTAATAACACGGACCCACGGAATGACCTCATGCTTGGGATCAGCGGTTGCATACTCGATCTGCCTGGCAACTGCATAGTGCCAGTGCATTATGGGAGGCTTATCAGTCGGAACTCTTCCTGCGCCGATTTTGAACAACAACCCAATTTCCCATTCAGTGTTTTTCGTATCAGAAAGATAGAACTTTCTGTCCTGGAGGTTCTTCGTGAAGGCATACATGGGACCATGACAGGTCTGGCAAATGTCCTTCGAAGGCCTGAGATCTCTGACCGGCGCGGGAATAGGTCTCGGGAATGTATTCAACAGGAACATGGGGAGTTCGGTGGTTCCCCTGAGCTTCGAGAGGACAAAATACTGGGTACCCGAACCTACATGGCACGCTGAACACTCAACCTCTGCGTGATAGGAAAAGGCTTTAGCCCCCTCCTCCACTCTATGGAGATTGTGGCAGACCCTGGTGCAGAAAAAGTCCGATTCGAGGAATTCATAGCCTTGGAACATAATGTAGGCATACAGCAAGCTCACAAAAAGAAAACCGCCTAATGAAAGTATCACGAGCCTGCGCTGCTTCTCATTATTAAAATCAAGCACGAATAAGCGTTGTTCCTCTGCCGGGAGGCCGGGCTTCTGTCTTCTCCTTTGCCGAACAATCCCCAGAATGATAAATGCTATCCCAATGAGGATGAACAGGGGTAAGATCAACAGGATGATGAGGTCTGAATAGGGCCTCGGACGCTTTGACAGGAAATCGACGATAAGAAGAAAGATCATCAGTCCGAGGTTAAATACGGCAATGACCGAACCGGCCAGTGTAAGAGGGTTATAAAATACTGCGGGAAAAATTCGTTTCATCTTGTCCTCCTTTCTGTGCTATGAAACTAGAAGTGCCTCCCGTTCAGACAGGATTAACCTTGACCTCAGTCGGCCGTTGGAGACACGAGGTTTCTGTCTTGGCCCCGGCAGGGGGCCCTCATCATGCCCGAAACCTTATTACCGCTTAGCGATGACACCGGTCACCTTCATGCTCCTTCCCTCACGATCCACTCGCGGATATATGCCGGGCAATTCTCGATCTGGATGCCTTTCACTTCACAGCGAGCCAGAAATCTCACTGTGTCTCGATCCACGAGCTTGACCTCTTTCAAGTCCAGAACGATGCGGTGGTCTTGTCCTTCGAGGAGTCTTTGCAGCTCTGCCACCTCTTCCGCGGTGATTCGACCACTCAGGGTAAAGGCCACGACATCTCCTTTCGGCAATGTCTGAATTCTCAGCGTCATAGATTCTTTCCTAAACCCATTATCCTTCCTGGTTATCCTGCAATGTTGCATTGCAATATGAATGCCAATCGTAAATCATTGAAACTGCGTGATAACAGAGATCACGAAGCCATTAATTTTCGAGAATTAACGAGAACTCGTAAAAAATTATCCGACTTCTCAATCTGGACAGGGTATCGTAGCCGCTATGCGGGTTTGAAGCGATGTTTGTTGATCTTGAGGGATCTGATCTTCGACTCCAGAGTCGTTGGCGGAATGCCGAGTTTGGCTGCCGCACCCAGCGGCCCAGCAACCCTGCCTCTGCTTTCCGCCAGCGCAGCCTCAATCATCTCTTTTTCGTGAGTCACAAGCTCGTGGGAAAGCGGCTGACTTGCCGGCTGAGTCTGACGGCACTCACGAAGGAGCCAACGCTCATCGACAGAGAAGTTCTCCGTGTCACAGAGGATGACCGACCGTTCAATCACATTCTGGAGCTCTCGAATGTTGCCCGGCCAGGGGTACGACCTAAACAGGTCCAGGGTCCTATTGTTTATCCCCCGTATTTTCTTCCCCGCTTTACCGGCATATCGATCAATGAAGTACTCAACCAGTAAGGGGATGTCCTCTTTTCGTTCGCGAAGAGGAGGTATTTCAATGGGAAATACGTTGAGCCGATAGAATAGATCGCGCCGAAAGATGCCGGCTTCAATGGCGACCTGCAAGTCACGACTGGTGGCGGCAATTACCCGCACGTTAGCCCGGATCGCTTTATTTCCCCCCACACGCTCAAATTCGTGCTCCTGCAGCACACGCAAGAGGGCAACCTGAGTCTCAGGCGGAAGCTCCCCGATTTCATCAAGAAAGATCGTCCCTCCTTCCGCCAGCTCGAAGCGGCCGAGGCGCCGCTGGTGGGCTCCTGTGAAAGCTCCCTTCTCGTGACCGAACAACTCCGAGGCGATTAACGATGCGGGAATTGCATTACAATTCACACCCACAAAGGCTCGCGAGGAGTGCTTCGACCGCCTGTGGATGGCACGGGCGACGAGTTCCTTGCCTGTGCCCGTTTCACCGGTGATGAAGACGGTGGAATCCGTCGGCGCGACCTTCGCGACACGTGCAAGCACGGCTTTCAAGGGGGGTGACGAGCCCACGATCTCCTCAAACATCGATGCCCTGTCAATTTCTTCGCGCAGCGCGATGTTCTCTCTGTATAGTTGGTCCTTCAACTTCTTGATTTCGTCAAAAGCCTTTTGGAGGGAATCCTCGGCCCGCTTTCGGTCCTCGATGTCGTGGAGTACCCCGTACCACTTGAGGATATTACCCTCCTCGTCGCGCAGCGGCACGCCCGCAACGATGAACCTGCGGTACTCTCCGTCGGCGCGACGGAACCGCACCTCGTCCTGGAATGGCATGCCTTTAGCCGAAGACTCGTAAAAGGCATCCAGGTGCCTCCCGAGGTCGTCCGGGTGAACTGCGGCCTGCCAGCCCAAACCTGTCGCTGAAATGCCCGTATAGTCCGTCCAGTGTTTGTTCATCCATACATTGGAGCCGTCAGGCAGCGCGCTCCACACCATCGCGGGAACGGTTTCAATCACGCTGCGAAGCTCCTTTTCACTGCGTCGCAACGCCTCTTCCGCGTGCTTGCGTTCTGTCACATCCATCGCGGTACCAAAATATTCAACGACTTCTCCGGCTTTATCGAGGGCCGGATGCCAAATCACGTGGAGGTGCTTGACAATCCCATCGCGCAATAGCAGCCTGAAATCTTGCGTAAAATCAGCTTTCTCACGGAATCCCTGCAGACAGCTTTCAGAAACCCTGTCGAGATCGTCCGGATGCACAAGTCGACGGGACTCGTCATAATCCGGGATACCGTGTCGAGGGTCCAATTCAAAAATTCGGAACAGTTCCTCGGACCAGTAAAGCGTTTTCCTGCTCCCGGGGCTGTAGACGAAACTGGCGGTGTGGCTGATCATCTGTGCTTCCGCCATGTAGGCTTCACTGCGGCGGACCGCTTCTTCCGCGCGCTTGCGGTCCTCGATATCTATACTGGTTCCATACCATTTAAGGATGTTTCCCCGCTCGTCGCGCAAAGCCACTTTGCGGTGAATCATCCAACGATATTCTCCATCAGCCCTCCGGACGCGTGCTTCGTGTTCGAAAGGCTCTCCCGTCGCAATAGATGCACGCCACTTTTCGACCATTGCGGCAGCGTCTTCGGGATGAATTCTGGCCGTCCATTTCCAGCCAGCTAGGTCCTCCAATGAAGCACCGACGTAGTTCAGCCAGGTTTGATTGAAGAAATCGAGGTAGCCGTCAGGAAGACCGGTGTGGATCAGAGCAGGAACCGAGTCAACAAGCAGCTGAGGGTTCATGAGCACCGGTTTGTGTCCTTCAGGGCCAAGCCTTGTGGCAAAGATTTTCTCCTCTTCCATAGCAGGTCCTCCCGCATCCTCCTCTTACGCTGATGAGATGTAGGAATACACGAGACGGGCGAGACTGAAATCCGCGTCGATAATCCTGTCGATATGGGTTTTCTCTAGAGCCAGCGGCCGATGAATAGACATGACCCCCTCAGGACAATTAAGGAATTCGTTCTTGCTCTCACGTTAGCACACTCGTTTCAAATGTCAAGAAACTTTTCCCCTTCTGTCGTATTTGGATTGGAGAGATTCCTGCTGATTTGAAGATTTGTTGGGGAGATTAAGTTTCTTGAAGACTGTTACATTAAAGTGTGAAGGACATTTGACATATCACAATGAGAAAAGCAGCATACACATGTCGAACTATAAAAAGGTTATAGCAAAGCCTCAGATAAACATACGCAAGCCGGAAAGTATTTATCAGACACAGGGAGAAATTGTAAATGGTACCTTTCACGGTCGCTGGCATTTCTCGTTTGGTGACAACTACGACCCCGAACACATGCAATTCGGGACACTGAGGGTCTTCAGTGACGATGCCGGGGCGGCCCAGGCCATGGGAGCAACGGATTTACATGTGTCCACTAATGGCAAGGTCGAACTGCTTCTTGTCTATGTCTTGTACTGAACGCATACAGAGATCGGGGCTTTTATTGGTGCGTTTAGCTGTTGAGGTAGATAGACTCAAGCAGCGTCGATATGCTTGACTTTGTGGCTACAACAAACGTTCTGCGGTCGCTCTAACCTGATTAGGTCCTGATTGTACTCTTCATACAGTTGCGGAGGGCAATACCTGTGAACTGGTCGGGACAGCACACTTCAAGAGCAATGTTTAGAGGAAGAGGAACGCGTAAGGTTGAAAAGCGTGGGGGCGATTCCGAGACAGAGATACAATGGCCCGTGCGATTTTTGAGGGTTGATTGCCCGGGTAAGATCGAGGGATTATGACAACGCCGTGGTGAGGACGGCCTTCATGAAAATAGAATTCAGTGAGCATCAGGAAATCGTTTCGATTGCGCGTAATGACACAGCGTTTTTGGCGTGCAGCCTCATCGAGCACTTCCTGATCTTCCGCTCCAGAGAGACCAAGCTCTCGGACGTGGACAGCATCAATACCTCTGGCTCTCAGGATAGAAGCAATCTCTTCACTTAAGTCCTCATCGACAAGGAACTTCACCTACTTTTTCCCTTTGCCAGAGAGAAGCGGCCCTCGACAGTCTTGGGTGTAATGGCCTCGTTGCTCTGTATGAGCTCGTCAATTTCTTCGGTGTAGGTTCGGTAGTAATTAAGTGCTGCAATGACCTGTCTTTCCGTGAGGTGAGGCAGAGCCTTCTTCAGCGCTTCGACATCTTTGCCGACGATTTGATATTCGTAGATGACTTCCCAGACTTCGACGCCGGTACCTGCAACACGGGCACGTGTTCCGGTAACTCCCTGTGAGAATATTATCCCTGGACAGCGACGCATTTTCAGGGCCTCTTCAAGCAGTTCGTTTGCGAGTGCATTGGCAGCTTTGTTCTTTCTGATTCTTTCGATTTCCTGAAGTATTGGCTCTTTGATACGGAAACTGCGCTGTACTGTTGACATTATTAAACCTCCTGTAACTCTTTGTATTACATTATATCACAAAATGGATTGGAAAGGAAGCGCTCGGCGGGAAGCGGGACACACCTCTTGTTCAAAGTTATTTTCGATACACTACAAGCCGGTTCGACTGTCCGAAACTATCAGGTATCAGGACTCTGCAATCACGATGCGACCTTGTCAGAAGGCGAACTTTTTTTTGCCGAAATGACCGAGAGCCGTTTCGTCAGCAAATTGTTAGGGCATAGCAGCATGAAAATGACTCAAAGCTATGCTCACGAAAGCATCGACACTGTGAAGACTGCAATGCAGAAATTGACGCTTGCTACTGTCCCTGATGTGTCCCTGAAGGGAAAGGGGGCTGACAAATAGCCTTCTAAATCAAGTAGTTATAACTAATTGACAAAGGTTCGAGCCCCGTCCACCCCGCCAACCACTTTCTTTTTAGTGCCAGCCACTTGCCTTTCAAACGCTCCAGCACAAGCACAGCACAGATCTTTAACAACCTGCTTGCATCTGCCCCGCCCTTCCCTTTTAACATGATAAGATTTCAGAAGATGATCAGAAACTGTATAATCCGTTTATTAGGTTGGCGTTTAAATGGGGATAGCGAATGAAATCGCCGCTGGAACTTGAACTCGTTTTTCAATGACCGTCCCCTTGCTAACATAGTGGGGTTTCTTTTTGTTTCGTCCTTCGGCAGTCCGGCTATAGTACCTTTGAAAAATATCTGCTATTCGTCAAGTCAATTGAGAGGTGGGTAAAGTTGCTTACCTCAGAAATCTCCCGCGAAGGCACCCTTAAAAGCAGGTCACTCAGTTTGGCAACCATTCTTTGTAATAGCCGCTGGCTTCGCTCGCCTTTATGTCCGCCTCAGTTTCCCATAGAGCTATGGATGTAGCATTCTCAGTGTGAGGCTTCATAATCCGGCTCCTGTTTTCCAATGTCTCGCCGTGTCGAATAATAATTATTAGTATGATTTTTCTAAGGGTAGTCAGTCGCGCTCAGTTCGATTTCATCTGATGGCTCAATTTTTCACGGTATTATGACCACTCAAAGAAACGAGGAATCATGCCCCACATAAAAGGGTACTCTTCAATCTGTGCCTGGAGACGGGAGAGGTATCGCCGGAAGCCCTCTTCAGGGGTGGAGTATTCTCCGCTGGGGATAAAGTTCATTATGTATGTCCCATACTTGTTCTTGTTGAAGAAACAGAAAAAAATAGGAATGTCGTATTTAAGGGCGAGTCGAAATGGAAATAGGTGAGCCGAAATTGAAATACCGAGAAAAGGAGCTTTGCTAGCGTCTCTTGCCGGCCCAGGATAATCGATATCCATCTTAACCATTCCTCCCTTCTTGACATGGTCGAAAAGGTATTTTCCCTCTTGTCGAGACATTAAGACTACACCAGATTCGTTCAGAAACACGACCTTTTTACTTCTAAGGGGCTTCAAAACCAAAGTCCCAAAATCGTGTAGCTGTGCTACAAACCTCCTGGCAACAAGAGTCTTCACATTGAAATGCATTCTGTCTAGCATATATGTACTAAGTGTCGGTCCGTAGTGGGCTCCGAGAACAATAACTCCTTTACCTCTCGCAAGTGCTTGTTTCATTACCTCTACGTTCTGCATGGTAACGTATTGATCAAGGACAGAAGGTGCTTCGCAAAAAACATATCCCCAGACACCGTCCTTCCCCTGCTGGACAAAGTATTTCGCTATATACAGTAAAGCAGGCAGCGGGCTTCCAATGTGCCGTGCGAACCTTTTAATTGCCCTCCATTGCCCAATTCTTAAAAACATAAAAAATAATCCTACAATGCTACCAAAACTGTTCAACAAGAATGCTTTAAAGGGGACCACGCCAATAGAAATACCGATCAATCGGATGGCGAGAAACTTCAAATTCAACGCAAGCCGCGGCACACCTGTAATTGCCAGAAAAGTCATCCTTCAATTTATTTAGTTTATGATTAATAATAGCCTGACGGTTGTTTTCGCAAATAAAGCAACGGTAATCCAAAATAAAACCAACAAAGCTTCACTTATGTTTGCTTAACGCCTGCCGATTTCCCGTTACTATGCACGATTATATTATAGGACGACAGTGAGGATTACAGGAAAAATATCTCACAGCGTATTTCAGAAGGAACAGAGACCGGACTTTTTGGAGGGCACTACTTATCCCGATGGGTATGGGAGAATTCTTCTAAGATCACATTATTATTACCCCTACCCTATTTATGGGAAATAAAAACCTCGCTAGATTATCGAGAATTGAGTTAACCGTATTTCACTTGGGTTTCTTTCGGGTTCAAGCCCCGTCCACCTTGCCATCCCTTTCTTAATTATCAAAATGTTAAGCTAACGAAAGGACCCCAAAAGTACAGTTCAAATCTCTATTGACCCGCAGACTACCGACCAGCAAATGATTCTCAAAGGAGAGGAATACGAAAGGGAAAAGAGACCCACTTACAAAGCTGTCTCATATAAGGCTCCGGGTATACTTGGGGCCTTTCTTGTTTTCTGTGGTAATGATAAGCGTGGGCTACCCACCCTTCCTCTGCTAATAAGAAAAAAGATTCACACGCACCCTTTATTTTGGTATGATTTTTTATACAGATGAGCATACTGGCATCGAACAATAATTATTGGAAGGAGTGAATAAATCAGGCAAATAAAATGGACAAAAAAGAAGACACTCCCAAATGGTATTTCCGGAAATCTTTTATTATCTTTGCGGTCTGCTGCGTAGGACCTCTGGCGCTGCCGCTAATCTGGTGGCGTTCTAATACAAAGCGGAGTTGGAAGATTGGGCTCACGATCGTGATCCTTGCATTAAGTTGGCTATTGTTCCAACTAACTCTGGACTCCATTCAAAGGATAAAGGAATATTATAAGCTACTTGACGCGTTGTAGCAAAGGCAAAGAGAAGCTACTTCCCGAACACCACGCCTTTGGAACCTGCTAGAATAGTGTCAACTATAATGGGTAATCAATGGTGTAGGATATGACAAAAAGCACGCTCATGGGCGCGGGATAGTAGGATCGCAAAAAATGTATGTCGTCGCGATACATAGCCTGAAGAAGGAGAAGGAAACACTATCCAGTACCTTGGCAGCTGTCCTGGGAGTGACGATTTATGAAGCGCTTGCACGGCTGCGTGCCCCCGGCAATGGTCCTTTTATTGTTGCCTTTTCCTCCGAAAAAGAGCGGGCAGCATACCTTGTCGAAAGGCTTCAATCCGAAGGATTCAATGCGTCGCTTCTTACAGCGGGTGAAATTGAGGCCGAAAGCCGCGCGCTGATCGCGAGAAGGTTCAACCTCGGCAAGGCTGAGCTCGACGTTACAACGGAGAAAGGCGAGAGCCATAGCTTCGCCTTTAAAAACATCGATCTCATCCTCCGTGGCACAGGGATCGTTCGTGACGTAACGACAGAGACAGTCAAGAACCGCTCGGTGAGCCTGGGACGCGCAGCACTTTCCGGTGGCATGATGATTACCAAGACTACGAAGAATGTTCGTGAGGTGACAACTGAGGAACGACAGGCTTTTGTCAACATCTATGCAAGAGACAGCTCACCCTTGGTTTTTCGCGAG
>DATJZV010000103.1:0-39941 GCA_035498715.1 Nitrospirota bacterium | reverse complement strand
GGTTAGTGTCAACTGAGAACTTGAACCTTTTGATAATAATTACAAGAGATTTGCAGCTCCTGATCATGGTTGAGGCCATAATCAGGTTTTTGAAAGTATTATCTTGTATAAAAATGCAAAACGAAAGGCTAAATTTAGAGTTTTATGTTGACATCGTGTGAAATTTTATATTATTATGAATTATGAGGTTTGTATCGAGCTTGCTGTTAATTGTTCTCGCATTCGCTGTACTGTCACCTGCGATGGCTTTGAACACGTGTGTCGGGTCCAGGGAAACAATGCTCCAGGATCTTGATGTATGTCATACGGCGACCCCTCTCATCAATCCCGAACTTCCGTATATTTCCGCATCCCCCTGCGTACCGCATCCTTTGCAACTGACAGGAATCCGTGAACCGTACCCTAATGTAATCAATCTGATAGAACCCACCTTTCAAGACGAGCGTCCTCCAAAAGTCTGATTCATTTCCTCCAGGCTGCTGATACCATCTTCCTGTTCCCTTCGTGAAATACGTTGGTGCTTAATGGAGACATCTGTGCACCGCGCATCACAGGAGTGTGCCACCGTGTGCATTCACAGGATCAGAGCGCGGCGCAGTTGTATTTTTCCTGCAATGACCGTCGGTGGTGCGGCCTTTTCAGCAGCCTGATCATTCCGAAGTTCGAGTATACAGCAGTTTGTTCTTACAGACCGATCGTCTGTACGACGGAAGCCCTTTTCCAGGACTTCCTCCCCTTTAAACTCGGCTCCACTTCGGAAATATCGTACGTATACCATTTATCTCACGCTGATATTTCTGGAGCGGAGCCATTTTTTTAGAACCGGAAAAGGGCCGGGCGAATATCACACTCGCCCATTGCTGCGGCCAACGTGATGTAATGATAAAAATCATCGCCATTACCCTAACCATTTTATGCATGGTACCTGTTTACGCTTCTTCCGGCCAGATCGGGACGATGGCTCCTGCCTTTTGTCTCGTTGACCTATACGGCAGGATGGTAACGCTTTCGCAGCTTAAAGGGAAGGTCGTTTTTCTCGATTTCTGGGCAATTTGGTGCATATCCTGCAGAGAGGAACTTCCCGAGCTCGACCGACTGTACATGAAATTCCGAGAGGAAGGATTCACCGTCATCGGAATCAGCGTGGATGCCTCTCAAGCAGGTGTGGCTGCGTTCCTGAAGAAGGTGCCGGTTACGTTTCCCATTCTCATTGATCAAAAAGGTGATGTCGCCGAAACCTATCGATTTTCTGGGCTGCCAGCCGGTTTCCTCATCGACAGAGACGGCATCATCCGCAAGCAATATAGGGGTTTTGCGAGGGATCTTCTACCACTTTATGAGAAAGAAATATCAGATCTGTTGAAGAAGTAACTATCTTTAGGTATCGAGGAGGCTCAAATGAAGTCCGTTAAATTATTTCGCACTGTTCTTTGCCTATTGCCCACTCTAGCGTTCCTGCATGCCTGCGGCGGTTCAAGCGGGTCCTCTTCACCGACGCCAACTGCGACCATCACCGGTTCTGTGTATGCGGCGCCAGTATCAGGCGCAACGGTCGTCGTCTTGAACTCAAGCGGCACGACCACAATCGCCGGTCCTGTTAAGACGTTAAGCGATGGAACCTATAGCGTGAGCATTCCAACTGCCTTGCTCGCGTCGGATCTTATCTTCTCATCAAACAGCGGAACGTACACCGATGAGGCCACCGGCATACAAACGCCTGCGGGGAACATGGCTGCATACGTGGAAGCCGGCACACTGACCGCAGGATCAAAGGTCACGCTCGACCCGTCCTCGACGATCACGCATGAACTTATGACAGCGCATGGAAAAACTGCCGCTGCGGCTAAGACGGCCTTCGGCAACGGGTTCGGGTTCATGCCCGATGCCTCCGTCGTTCCCGAGCTCTGCACGAGTCCCTTGAGTGGGACTAACGCTGCTCCCCGCCTGCGCGGCCTTGTTGCGGCGGCCCTCAGCCAACTGACGCAAGATCTTGGACTCGCCCCGGAGCAGCAATTTGACCTCTTTACTGCGCTTGCCGAGGATATTTCCGACGGCAAGCTCGATGGAATGAACGGCGCCTCGCCCGTGACGGTCCCTGGAACAGCCGTTGTCATTCCCACGAACATTGTGACGAGGTATTACCAGGCAGTGGATAACGCATCAAGGACCACATTTACATCCACGTACAAAGTCGAATATCTGCCCGGCATGATGGCCGCGGCCCAAGGGAAAACGACGTTCAAGATAAAGGTCACGAAACGAAGTGACTCCTCAGCCGCGCCGGGGCTGACGTTGTCCCTCATGCCCATGATGCACATGCTCACGATGAACCATGCAACTCCTGTGGACAACATCGTAGACAACGGCGACGGCACTTACTCGTGCACGGTTTACTACCTGATGCCTTCCGTGATGAGCGGCATGGCAATGGGATGCTGGGAACTCAAGGTCATGATCGGCGGCGGAATGACGGGAGAGGCAACTACTTTCTATCCTAACGTCGGCATGGCCATGGGTGATACTGTCAGCGCTTCGCTCTATGGTCCGAGCGACATTATCAATGGCATGACCGGAACAGAAAATCGCAAATACTACCTGTTCAAGGAAAGCATCATCAGCGCCGCGACCCCTACCTTAAACCTCTACATCGCGCACGACGAGGGCATGAAGATGAGTTTCAAGCCGGCATTTAACGGCGCGGTACTGAGCGACCCTAACGGGACAATAACCTCCATGTCAGTACGGGCATCGACAGACAAAATTAATTGGAGCACGTCCAATGTCGACAACGCGAACGGGCACTGGTCGTTGTCCGGCATAAGCGGCCTTGCATCGGGGGTTACGACGACGATCTACGTCGAGTTGATCGTAAACACGGAGCAGAAAACAACGAGCGGCGCCGCTCCTTCTGGAACCAATGATTATGCCTCTTTTCAGGTGACGCCGCAACCCTAGTGAGAAGAACCGGAAGATCATGACGAAACATCTATTCACAATCATTTGTGCGGCCCTCTTCACGGGGGCCGCATGCTTCTTTACTTCGAGTGCCTGGGCAGGCTCCTGCTGCGGTGGGGGTGCGGCCACGAACCTGATCCTGCCGAAATACGCCCAGGGGATGATCGACGTATCCTTTGACCTGGAAAAATACGACGGCTTCTGGAACCAGAATGGGAAATGGACGCCGGACCCGTCAGGATCGGATCTTCGGCAATACCGCGTGAACACTGGGTATGCACAGCGGCTTGCCTCTCGTTGGCAGGCCAGCATCGTCATCCCCTACGTCTGGAACGACAATACTTACTCAGGCTTATCCTCCCAGACAAACGGCTTAGGCGACACCTCGCTGAACCTCTGGTATGAAGCCGCCGATGACACATCGGCTTGGAAGATCCGGAGTATCGGGGACCTGACGCCCTCGATCCTGATCGGCCCTTCACTGCTTGTTCCTACCGGCATCTCCCCCTACGATGACGTGCACAGCAGCTTCGATGTGACCGGCCGGGGCTTTTACCGGGTCGACGGAAATATTTATATAGATAAGACTTTGCATCCCTGGGACGCTTCGCTTTCCCTGAGTTATGGTACTTATATTGAGAGACCGGTGAACCGGGAATACGGAAAGTACGTCGAACCATACCATAAGAAACTGGGGGACCGCACGTCAGCCTCCTTTTCCTTGAGCTATATTTATTACTTCGGGACTGGCGGTGACACGCTGACCGGCACCGGGTCGTTTTCCTATCTGAACGAGGCGGATGGGACCATTGACGGCGTTCGCGATCCCACCAGCGGCTTCCGCAAGGAAGCGGTCGGCGGGGCCATCGCTTATTCGAGCACGGACCACGACTGGAGCGTACGCGCTTCGTGGAGTCACGCGATCCGGCAAGACGGTTGGGGCGAGAACTTCCCAACGACTGACATCTACACCCTGGGGGTACGCTATGTTTTTCGTTAAGAAGTGCTGCTGGCTATTCTTGCTGCTTACCCTCGTCTCCTGCGGAGGCGTGATGGACGACCTCAATCCCTCAGGCAGCGACAATCGTACCGCAGCACAGCCGGGAACCACTGGACCCGCGGTGGGTCAGAATGCCCCGGATTTCACTCTCTCCGACACCCTCGGGAACAGCGTTACCCTCTCCTCGGTGTTTCCGGCCGTACAAGGGGTCGTGATATACTTCACCATGTGGTGCCCGATATGCGATACTCATATGAGCAATATGCGGAGCTCTCAGATCCCCAGTTTCCCGAATGTGCGTTTTTACGCCGTGGACTACGTATCAGCTACTGTCGCTGACGCCCGGAATGCAGAGATCTCGAACGGATTTGACGGATCGGGATTCACGGTCCTGGCGGATACCCATCAGACCGTCCTGGGCCTCTACCAAGCCACGATGGGGACCACGATCGTCATTGACAGGACCGGGGTGGTACGGATGAACGAGGACTATAAAGACGGCTCACGGCTGCAGACCGTCCTCGCTAATTTGCCATAATTCAATCACCTCACTCGCAAGGAGCATATCACTATGAATATGAAGCAGCGATTAGTAGCTCTCGGCAGCCTCGCTGTGGTGCTATTCTGTATCACCGTAAGCGGTACCTTTGCCCAAAGCGATATCGAAGATCACCGTTCTTGCGCACACTGCGGCATGGACAGAAAAGCCTACGGATACAGCCGGATGTTGATCCAATACGAGGACGGAACCATGGTTGGCGTCTGCAGCCTCCACTGCGCCGTCGTCGAACTCGAAGAGAATCAGGGCCGAACGGTGAAGACCCTCCTCGTCGCCGACCGCGACACCCGGACGCTGATCGATGCCGAAAAGGCGATATGGGTTATGGGTGGCAAAAGACGCGGCGTTATGACTCAACTGCCCAAGTGGGCCTTCCATTCAAAGGACGGCGCCGAGGCTTTCATTAAGACGAACGGCGGCAAGATCGTTTCTCTGGAAGAAGCTCTCGCTGCCGCCCGGGAAGAGTTGGTCCAGAAACCCCGATAGGAGCTTCCTCGCCTCGATAATGCGGAAACCGGGAAAGTGTCTTTCTTTTCCTTCAGCTCTGCGGCTGTGAGCCCACGTGAAATAAACCATTGTGAAAGAATTCAGCGCTTCTGGAAGTCTGAGGCTCCTGAATGTGAACCAGACGAACGGTCGAAACGGTAAATATTTCTACCTGTTCATCAACAGAAGCCTCAAGGATGACCCGGCGAACACGCGCGGTGATATCATCTGGTGCTCGCCCGACATCCAGGTACTGCCCATCCAGAACTGCATGATAGACATCAGATACCAAATCCCGATCTAGGAGAAGGTGAGCGGCATTGCTCCTCGGTATTTCATATGATTTCTAGACGTGATATACTAAATATAATTGGCAGAAGAGCCTCAATTCCCCTGCCGTAAATCCTATGTGTAGAAGAGAAAGACGGACAATGGTATTTTCGAATCAAGTTTATGGACAAGCAATAAGAGCAGCTGCGCTTTTGATTCTGTCACTGCTCCCGGGCCTCATGTCTTGTTCAAATCAGCCTGTTTATCCACCACCTGTTTTCTCAGGCATCGATGCAATCATTGATATCTCCACGCTTAAACCGGAAATCCCGCAATTTTATACTTATCAATATAACGGCAAGCACATCAGTTTCTTTGTAATCAAACTGGACAACGGGGTCTTGTCCTTCCTTGACGCCTGTGTTACCTGTTATCCGCATAAGCAGGGATATCGATATGAGGACGGAGTCTTGGTCTGCAGGGCCTGCAATCAACGGTTTCCCGTGCATAAGCTCGAGAAAGGGATAGGGAATTGTTATCCTATCAAGATAGCAGGCAGGGTGGAGAACGGGAAATATCTCATCCCCCGTTCCTCACTTGAGCAGGAAGCCGGGAAATTCTAGCACTGGACGAGAAATCTACTCATACCGGAGCGCCTGGATCGGGTCTTGATGCGCCGCCTTGCGCGCCGGGTACACGCCGAAGAACACGCCTACGGCCGCAGAGAACGAAAAGGCCATGAGGATGGACCACAGCGATACGCTCGTCGGCAGCACCTCCACGAAGACCGGAATGATGAGCGCCAGGCCGACACCGGTGATAATGCCGATAATGCCACCGGCGCCGCTCAAGGTCATGGCCTCGATCATGAACTGGGCCATGATGTCCCGGTTCCTTGCGCCTAATGCCTTCCTGATGCCGATCTCCCTCGTGCGCTCCCGTACAGAGACGAGCATGATGTTCATGATACCGATGCCGCCTACGAGCAGTGAGATGCCTGCGATGCCGCCGAGGACCGCCGTCAGCACGTTGAGAATGGTGCTCATGGTAGAGAGCATGGCGCCCTGCGTCTGGATGGTAAAATCTTCCTTGTGCGCGTGACGTTTGATGAGGATGTCCTTGATCTGGGCAATGGCAGGGTCAACGTCCTCGGTCCGAGGGGTCGAGGCAAGTATTTCGAACAGGCCATCAGTGTCGAACAACTCCTGGCCGCTCGTGACAGGTATAAACACGACATCGTCGATGTCCCATCCCAGGCTCATCCCCTTCTTTTGCATGACGCCTACGACGCGATAACGCGCATCGGAGACCATCACCACTTTGCCGAGAGCGCTCTGTTCACCAAACAGCTCTTCTTTCACTGTGGTGCCAAGCACCACGATTTTGCTCTTGGAATCAACGTCTCCCTGCGAAACAAAGCTCCCAATGTCCACGAAGAGGTTTCGCACCCGCTGGAACTCGGGCGTCGTGCCTATCACCATGGTATCGCGTCCGAGATTTTGGTATTTGATCTTACTCGTGCCGAATACGATTGGGACCGCGTCGGTCAGGAGCCAGGCACGCCGTCTGAGAGCAAGGGAATCATCATAGGAAAGCTTGCGCACCGTGCCCGCGGAAGGTGGATGGAAACCACCGCGGGTGGTCGTTTTCCCGGGTGTGATGATGAGAAGGTTAGTGCCGAGGCCCGTGAGCTCTTTGGTGATATAAACCCGCGCGCCTTCTCCGATAGACACGAGCAGTATAACCGCCATCACGCCGATGATAACGCCAAGCATGGTAAGCCCGGAGCGTATCTTGTTCGACAAAATCGCTTCGAGAGAGACCCCGAATGTTTCAATAAAGTTCATGCCATCACCTGATCATTGATTATCTGACCATCCTTCAGATTGATGATTCTCTTGCACCGCGCTGCAACGTCTCTATCATGGGTCACAATCATGATCGTGACGCCCTGCCGGTTGAGACCGGTCAGGATGTCCAGAATCTCCGTGCCCGAACGGCTGTCGAGGTTGCCGGTTGGTTCATCTGCGAGAAGGAGCGGCGGGTTGTTCACGAGCGCCCGGGCAATTGCCACGCGCTGCTGCTGGCCGCCAGAAAGTTCTGTCGGCTTGTGATTCACGCGGTCGGCGAGCCCCACTTTTTGAAGCAGCGGTATTGCACGTTCAATTCGCAGGCGGGCAGGCACGCCGCTGTAAATGAGCGGCACTTCTACGTTCTTGAGCGCAGAAAAACGCGGGAGGAGATTGAAGGTTTGGAACACGAAGCCGATCTTGCCATTTCTGACGGCAGCAAGTTCATCGTCCGACAGGGTGCTGATCTCACGGTTCTCGAAATGGTACGCACCGCTTGTCGGACGGTCCAGGCAGCCAATAATGTTCATGAGAGTTGACTTCCCTGAACCTGAAGGTCCCATAATGGCAATGAGTTCTCCGCTTTTTACTTTCAGGGTAATACCGGAGAGCACGGTAATGTCCATTTCGCCCATGCGGTAAGTCTTGGTTATATTGGAGAGTTCTATCATGATGGAATGGTGCATGATTCATATTGCACGATACCTGGTCGCCAAAAAAAGAATACCACGGCACTTTTATTTTTTTACGTCACCCCTTCTATCCTCACCTTTGCCCCGTCCTTCAACCCATCGGCTTCAGGCGTGGTAATGACGAATTCTCCCTCAGTGAGACCCTTCGTTATCTGGGTAAAGCTCCAGTTGGTCTCGCCTATCTCGACCGGTTTGAGTCTGACAATCGCCGTTGACCCGGGTCCGATGTTCCTTCCAATCGCCTCGTAGACTTGTTTTTTGCCTTCACGCTCGATAACCGCCTGAGACGGGACCGAAAGGACGTTGTGAAGAGTTGTCACAAGTATTTCCACATCAGCCGACATCCCCGGTTTTATCCTTTTGTCTTTTTTTACAAAGTAAATCCACACGTCGGCCGTGCGGGTCTCGAGCTTGCCGCCGCTCACGATTGGAGATATGCGTTTGATCGTGCCATCGAATTTTTCTCCTGCAAAAGCATCCACCGTGATCGTCACCGGCTGATTCAGTCGGAGCCTGCCCACATCCACTTCGTCGATGGTGGCAAGTACGTAGATCTTGTCAGGGTTCACGATGGTGACGATCTGCTTTCCCGGCAGCAGAAGCTCTCCGACCTCGGCATATTTCTTAGATATCACGCCGGCAAAGGGAGCACTGATTACGGAATAGTTCTTCTTTACCGTGAGATCGTGCCGGGCCGCATCATACTGAGATCTTGCCACCTCATACGCCCGGTTTGCGGCGTCGAGGTCCTGCTGGGCGATCATGCCCTTCTCGAACAGGTCTCTTATTCTGTTAAGGTTCTTCTGTGATTCCTCATACGTGGCCTTGCTCTGGGCAAGGGTGCTTTCGGTCTGCACTTCCTCCTCGGTCAGATCGAGCCGTGCGATCAGGTCGCCTTTCTTTACTATGTCCCCTTCTTGTACCGGGAGCGTGATGACCCGTCCCGTCCGCTGGGCGGAGAGGGTCACCTCGGTCTCGGATTTCACGGTGGACGTGGTTGTTGCGTTCACGACAACGCGGAGATCATCAGGCTTGATGGGTTGTACCCTGACAACGACCGGTTTTTTTCCGGTGAGAAATACGACGAGGAGAACTGCGGCTACTACGATGACGATCCATAGGATTATCGTTCTTTTGATGAGTGCCATGCCTTGTCCTTATGGTTCGTTAGAAGCGGTCCACTCGAGACGCTCTTTGATGGCCTTCATGAATCCGCGGGTCACTTCCCCCAGCTTTTCGGCAACAACGATATCCTGAAGGAAGCTGAAGTGGCCGGTCACATGCCCTTCGAGATGATAGGTGATTTCGGTCTCATCCTCGGAGATTTTGCGAAAGGTCGTGATCCCCGATGTGAAAAGGTGCTCATGCGTCGCTGTCCATGCTATCCGCTTGTGCTCGACCATCTCGTTAGTGTGCGCATGCATTTCGATGGTCTTGCTGAAGGGTCCGAGGGACATCTTGATCGTCCAGATGGAATCCAGATCATTGAGTATCTCCACACCTTTGCATCCTGGAAAAAGGCAACCAACCTCTTTCCGATCGATCATGAAAGACCATACGCTCCTGATCGGCAGCTTCACGGTGAATGTTACCTCTCTTGTCGGCATCTTTCCTCCCTTCGCGTGTCGCTATGGCTCCACGCGCCCCATTGCCTTCAGGAGTCTCGCTTCAGCGAGATAGTAGTCATACTTCGCTTGAATATAATCTGTCTCGGCATTGACCGCAGAGAGCTGAGCGTCCGTAACTTCGATATAAGGCCCGAAACCAGCCTCATACCTGCCTTGGGCGATCTCGAGGTTCTCACGGGCCTTTTGTAGAGAACTCTCCATTACGTCGATGCGTATCTTCGCACTTTCCATGTCCGCATAGGACTGGTTCACCTCAAGAAGCACGGATTGCCTTGTGGCATCCCGCTGCGCTTCCGCGGCGAGCATGTTTGCCCGCGCTTCGCTTATCTTCCCGCGCGTCAAACCGCCCTGGAATAGAGGTACCGTCAACATCACTCCTGCATTCCAGCTATTCAGCAGATCTCCCTTGAACGGCCCCATCTCCGCGGTCCCCGTCGTCCAGTTATACGCACCGTTCGCCGAGACCGTCGGGTAATAATTAGACTCTTCTGCCCGGACCCGGTACTTTGCTGCCTCAATATCGGCCTCTGCCTTCAGCATTTCGGGCCTGTTTCTGAGCGTCTCCTCCTGGGCCATTTCGAGGGTCGGCACTGCGGATGCGGGAGGAAGCGTGTCGTCGATCTCGGTTTCCTTTCCTGGTTCAATCCCTATGGCATTGTTCAGGCTGATCGTACGTATCCGTACGCCGTTCTTCGCGTTGATCATTCCCAGCTTGGCGCTGTTCACTTCCACCTCGGCGCGCGTTACGTCATACCTCGGCTTCGATCCAGCCTGATAGAACGCCGTCGCCTGCTTAAGGTGGCTTTCGGTCTGTTCAATAGTCTTCTGTGCCACAAGAACGAGCTTTTTGGCTGCAAGCAGCGCGTAATATGCCTGCTTCACGTTAAGAACGACGTCCTGAACCGTACGGTCCATGTTCCGTTGGTATGAGCGGGTGTCCCATCGCGCCGCATCGAGCGCGTTTCCGGTCTTTCCAAAGTCATAGAGAATCTGGTTCACGGACACTGTCGTGGTGTAGTTCTTCGTTATGCTGTTCCCGAAAGCTCCCCCAAGCGCGTAGTTCTCAGAATAGCCTGTGCTCGCATTAACTTGAGGTAAGAAGGGAGATACCGCCTGTGTCTCGCGGCCCCGCCCGGCATTCACATTTTCCTGAGCGGCCCTGATTGCAGGCTGATTTTTGAGCGCGATGTCAATACAGTCATGCAGACTGAGTTTCGGCGTCTCAGCATGGATTGGAGACAGGGCAAAAACAAGCGTGGATAGGACTGCCATGATGATCAGCCGGCGCATACTTTCACCCATTCAATTATATCACAGTGCCATGTTGGTCTTGCTTTTTCGCATGATGTATTGTATAAGTTTTCATGCGCAGTCCGCTCAAACCGGTTGACCTGCTTTCCCTCTCCCTGATCGCACTGCTTTCAGTGGTCGCTGTCGTATTCAGCCGGTCCGTACCCTCATGGGGCTGGCTCATCGCCAGGTATGCCCTGCTAGCACTCGTGATTGTTTCGGTAGCCTTATATACCTTTGGATCTCAATCAGGAAAGCTTGCTCTCTCTGTTCACGCCTTTCTTCCGGTGTTCATTATTCCCGTCATCTTTGACAGCCTCGGCGACCTGATACCCTCGATATGGCCGCGGTATCTCGATGACATCCTGATACACATTGACCGTGGACTGTTTGGTGTCAATCCAACAGTATGGATGGAGCGGTTCATTCATCCGATGCTGACAAATTTTCTCCAGCTTGCCTATATCAGTTATTATTTTATCCCCATCTCCCTCGGGATCGTTCTTGCAGCCAGAAAGAAACAGAACAATTTCGATGAGGCTATTTTCGGCATTGTCCTCTGCTTTTACCTCTCCTATATCGGATACCTGCTCTTTCCTGCCATTGGTCCCCGCTTTACGCTAGGTCATCTGCAGACAACAGGTTTTCAGGCCAGCCCCATGGCCCTTGCGATCCAGAATACCCTGAATAGGCTTGAAAACACCAAGACCGATGCCTTTCCGAGCGGACATACCGCTGTGGCCCTTATGACGCTCTATTACGCTTGGAAAAGCCGGGAGAAGGTGTTATTCTGGACATTGATCCCCGTTGTCTCGTCGCTGGTCATTTCGACCGTCTATTTGCGATATCACTACGTCATAGACGTAATCGCAGGTGTTCTGCTCAGCACTCTGACGATATATCTTGCGCCTCGGGTAAATAAAGCGCTCTCGCCCTCATCGGAAAAATCGCATGGTTAATTCCATGATCCCTCCCGCCACGATCGGGATCATAAGATTGTCGTTTACAGGAAGCGGTATGATTTCTACCCCTGCGGCAATGAAGGCTCCAAGGACCATCACCCCGGAAGGAAGATAAACCCCCATGATTTGCAGAAACAATCCCGACACAAGAGCAGCGATGATGAAAGCCGCTGATCCTTCCAAGCTCTTGTCACCTATCTTGGTTTTCCCGTAACGTTCACCCAGCGTGGTTGCGGCAACATCTCCAAATGCGAGAAAGCAGACCGCTGCGGTCGCGACCTCCGGAGAATAGGCGTACAGTGACAGTCCAATGCCGAGAATATACGGTGCCGTGCCGGTCAGCTTATGCTCTTCGTTTGTGCGGATGAAGCTTCCGAACCGGGTGAAGATAAATTGGTTGACTGCGGGAATCTTCAGCCGTGTAAGATCGAGTCCCAAGGCGATGAGGAAGAGCACAGCATAGGACGTGAGCGCATGCTCCCTGCCGAGAATGTAGTACAGTGACAGAAGACCGATGCCGCCGACGAGATGGTAAAGTTTGCGACCGATATGTCTCATCTCAATTACTACGCTCCTTCTATCAATATTCAGGAACAACAATCCAGTTTCGTGGCGTGAATATTGCGGCTGGTAATATCAAGGAGGATTCGAAAATTAGTTATCTCGATTTGCTTTCTTATAGCTTCTTTTCGTAGATTCGATATTTTTTGTAAAGCTTCCCGCCCATGAGTTCGCAGCCCCGCTGCATCAGGACGTTGTCCTCAAGGATCCACGACATCTCGGCCCGTTCATAACCTTTTTTCATGGCGGCCTTGAAGGACTCGAGATAGAGCAGGCCCTCGATTCCCTTTTTCCTGTATTCCTCTTTCACTCCCAGGGTCAGGACGCGGATGTCTCTGATCCTCCGTGAATACCACATAAACTTTACGATTCCGACGGGCCCCAGCCTGCCGTTGATCTTGCTCAAGGCCTGATTGTAGTCAGGCACGGCCATGAAGAACGCTGCGGGGCTTCCGTTCACCTCTGCCATGATGAGCAGTTCCGGCACAATGAGCGGCTTGAGACGTTTTGCCATGGCCTCTATCTCTTCATTGGTCATGGGAACGTATCCCCAGTTGTGGCTCCACGCGGAATTATAGATGTCCTTCACCGTCTCCAGTTCCCGCTGGAACTGTTTCATGTTGGCGGGGCGCACAGTGAGTCCGGGGACCCGCGCTCTTACTCCGGAAGCAAGTTTTTCAAGCCTGCCGCCTGCGGAGACGTCTTTGATGATAGAAATGTAAGCGAACAGGTCCTTGGACTTGGTCAGGCCACAGCGTTCCATGTACTCGAGATAGTACGGCGGGGTATAGGTCATCATGATCATGGGTGGCGAGTCGAATCCATCGAGCAGGAAGCCGCACTCGTCGTTCACTGACGGGTTCATGGGGCCCCGCATGATCTCGATATCGCGTTCCCTGAGCCATGCGGCGGCTGAGTTTAGAAGCTCCTGAGCAACGGTCACATCAGGGAGGCATTCGAAAAATCCGAAGAAACCTGCCTGTTCCTTATGGATGTTGATGTGGTTGCGGTCAACGATGGCGGCGATCCGTCCGACGACATCGCCGTCCTTTCGGGCAAGAAAATAGGCCGCTTCAGCGTGATGAAAGAATGGGTTCCTGTCTCCCAGGATGAACTTCATTTCGCTGATGAGTGGAGGCACCCAGTTCGGGTTCCCCTGATATACCTTCCAGGGAAAGAGGATAAACTGGTCCAACCTCTTCTTATCTGAGACTTGTTCAATTTGCATGGAGACCTTTGCCAAATAAGGGCAGACTGAAAGGAATGTGGATTATCACAAAGACGCAGATAGCACGGAGTGAAACCCCAAGCCTACTTTCCCGTGACCTGCGCGCGTCCAGGACTGGTGTGCTTCTCATGAGGCATGATATTGCTCTAAATAATACCCAGCTTCTTTCCCGCTTTTTCAAGAATCACCAGTACCTTGTCGAGCATCTCATCTGTATGGGTTGCCATGTAGCTCGTCCGGATGAGGCACCGTCCGGGTGGCGTTGCCGGGGGGGCAACCGGGTTCACAAACACGCCCTCGTCGCTCAGGATCTTCCACATCGTGAACGCCCGTTCCATCTCACCCATGAGCAGCGGGATAATGGGCGTCTCGGTGGTACCAGTATTGAAGCCCATCTGTTTAAATGCCTTCATCATCTTGTCAGTGTTGTGCCAGAGCCGCGCCCTGCGCTCCGGCTCCTGGTCTATGACGTCGAGGGCGGCTATGACAGACGCCACCGAGGCCGGCGGGGGACTCGCCGAGAAGATGAGCGGCCGGGAGGTATGCTTGATATAATGGATTACGTCCTCGTTCGCTACCACGAATCCGCCGATGGACGCCATGGACTTGCTGTAGGTTCCCATAATGATGTCCACTTCTTTCTCAAGACCGAAGTGCTCTGCCGTGCCGCGTCCCGTCTTGCCCAGCACTCCGACGCCGTGCGCGTCATCCACCATGAGCCTGGCACCGTATTTTTTGCAAAGCTTCACGATGGCCGGAAGTTGCGCAATGTCACCTTCCATGCTGTACACGCCGTCCACAACGACGAGCTTGCATTTGTCCCCGCACCCTTTGAGGACGAACTCTAGGCTGCCCATATCGTTGTGTTTAAATTTCTTTATCTCAGCAAACGACAGCCTGCAGGCGTCGATAATGCTGGCGTGGTCCAGCTTATCAATCACCACCACGTCGTCCTTCCCTGCGATGGACGAGATGATGCCGAGGTTAGTCTGATATCCTGTAGAGAACGTAAGGGCGGCATCCTTCCTGAAAAATTCTGCCAGCTTATCCTCGAGCTTCACATGAATGTCAAGCGTGCCATTAAGAAACCGTGAACCTGCGCAACCGCTGCCGTACTTCTTTACGGCTTCGATTGCAGCCTCTTTTACCTTCGGGTGGCTGGTCAGACCGAGATAGTTGTTTGATCCGAGCATGATCATTTTTTTGCCTTCTACGATCACTTCTGGATTCTGTTCGGATTCCACAACACGGAAGTAAGGATAAAATCCAGCAGCCATTACCTCTTTTGCAGCAGTATAGTTTCTGCATTTTTCAAAAAGATCCAAGTTTGCCTCCAGCATTCAGATGTTTACAGCTTTCAGAATTACAACCAACCGTTGTTTCGATACCATTGCCAGGTTATTTCCAGACCTTTTTGAAGAGGAAATTCCGGTCTGAAACCGAGTTCTTTTTCGATTTTCCCGAGGTCGCATGTCCAGTACCTCTGAACAGCCTCATTTATTTTCTGCCTGTTCGTCAGGGTTGGTCTGGATGTGAACAAACTGCCTAACTCTGAAAAAAGCCCGATGAGGTACGCCACGGCATAAGGAATTTTGATGTTCCGGGCCTTTAAACCTCCTGTTGAGAGCAGCAGCTGCCTGAAATCGGACCAGGAGTAGGCCCTGTTCTCAGCAACGAAATACATGCTCCCGCTCTCGGTCTTTTTTTCGACCGCGAGAAGTATTGCCGTTACAAGGTCTTGCACAAAACACGGACTGATATACCGGTCACCCCCTGCGATCTCCAGCGTCAGTCCCCGCGCGGCCCAGCGGAAGAGCTCAAACATATCACGGTCCCTGGGGCCGTACACGGCTGAAGGCCGGAGTATGACAACGGGAAGTCTATCTTTTTTCCCAAGCGCCTCGTTCTCCCCGAAGAGTTTGCTCTTACCATAATCCGATACCGGTCGTGGTGCATCAGAATCCGTGACTGGCCTGCCGTCCCTGCTCGGGCCCGCAGCCGCAAGGCTGGATATCAGGATGAACTTCTCGATACCGGGATTATGACGAACACATGCTTCGATGATGTTTCTGGTCCCGATGTGGTTCACTTCATAGTAATCGCGGGCTCGTTTGGCCTTCGTGAGTCCCGCGGCGTGGATAACAACGGAAACGTTCTGCACTGCGGGGATCAGCGATTCGGGAATGGAGCAGTCGCCTTTTACCAGATGGACATCCACTCCCGTAAGCCACCGGAGTCTGTCAGGGTCTCTGACCAGGCAGGTGACGGTGTGGCCTCTCTGGAAAAGCCTCTCCACCAGGTGACTCCCCACGAAACCCGTTCCGCCGGTGACCAGAACTCTTTTTTGGAGTGACTGCCCCATTGCCTCCGCAGGTGAAGTAACAAATTATCGTGGTAGTTTAATCAAAATACGATGGATTGTCAAGGGACATGCGTGATGTTGTGGTCGTGCACCATAGATCATCGCTTCTGTTGAATATTGTTCGGAAGGCTGCATATCGGATTCATATCGCACCGCTCGCATTCGAGCTGAATTGTGCTATGCAGTATCTTGAACTTTTCGGCAAGGAGCGTACTGATATCGTTTATCAGGTCCCTGCTTCGGCTAACAAGTTGATCGTCTATGAGGACATGGGCACTCATAGCATGAACACCGGACGTTATGGTCCAAACATGGATGTGGTAGGCTTCGCGCACGCCCCTGATCTCGCTGATCGCTCTTGCCACGGTCTCGATATCGATATGAGAAGGCACGGATTCAAGAAGGATACTTACCGATTCCTTGACGAGAGCCCATGCGCCATAGATGATCACGAACGAAATCAGAATGCTGAGGATCGGGTCGATCAGATACCAGCCTGTATACAGGATCACGACTCCGCCAACGACCACGCCTAAGGAGGAAAAAGCATCTCCAACAATATGGAGATAGGCGCCGCGGATATTGAGATTGGCATGGCTGTGCTTCATGAGAACGACGGCGCCGACGATGTTTGCGGCGAGGCCGATAACGGCCACAATAAGCATCAGCATGCCCTCGACGCGCTGTGGATTGATCATTCGGAGATATGCCAGATAAATAATGTAGAGAGAAATAACGACAAGGATGATACCGTTGATGAGTGCCGCCAGAATCTCCAGCCGGTAAAAGCCAAACGTCCTTTTCTCGGTCGCGGGCATTGTGGCGAACTTCATGGCAAAGAAAGAGAGCAGGAGCGCGAAATTGTCTGTCAGCATATGCCCTGCGTCAGAAAGGAGTGCCAAGCTATTCGAGAGCAATCCTCCGATCACCTCGGCGATCATCATCAGGAGCGTTATCGAGAAGGCAATCAGGAGGTCCCTCTTCCCTCCCCCCGACTGCTGTCTTAGGCCGTGAGTATGCTCATGACCGTGATTATGGTCATTGGCATTATCATGTTCGCGCTGGTCGTCATGCATGTGTTGCGTGGTCATATTCGTTGAAATCCCCGTGTATGCTACTCGTTGCTCCAGATCTTAAGGTCCGTCACCGGTTTGATTGCGTTGATTTCGGCGGCGTATCTGTAAAAGGCCAGGAGTCCCTTTTTTTCATCATCGCCGAAATTGTAACTGAACGAGGTCCAGTAATCGACGAGGACTTGCGGCCGAATGCCGAACCGTTCCGCATGCGTTCGGGCCAGCTCAGGAATGTTTTGTAGACCATACGATTTTGACTGCATGAGTATATCATAAAGCACGGCGAGGTCCTTATCAATATTTTTTTTATAATTTACCTGCCAGAGGGCGAACACGAAGGGCAGACCGGTGAATTCATGCCAGAGCGCTCCAAGATCGTACAGATAGGGATAAGAAGGAGAAGGCTTGAGCCTGAGGGCGAGGTCACCTATGAAAAGGGCTGCATCCGCTTTTCCGAAGGGATCTTCCCTCCCCTGTTTAAATGATGTGAAACGGGGACGGACATTTTGTTGAAGCTCAAGCAGGATCCGGAGCAGCATGACCGACGTTGCTGAGGCCGTGGTGAGGGCCACGGACTTTTTGTCGAGCTCCGTGATCGGCACGCGGCTTTGGAGGATAATGCTCATGACCCTGTTTCTTGACGTTATGGACAGGTTCGGCAGGAGTATGTATCTCCCTGTATTAACAGCGTACTCTATTGACGATGACGGTGAGACGTCAATCTTGCCCGCGGAAAGCAGGCTGTTTAATTCCGTGGGAATCCCCTCCGTGAGCTTGAACGGGAATTTAATCACCCCTGTGACGATCGCGGCATGAGGAGGGAAACAATTTGAATATGTAATATGACCAAGTGTCAGCATGATCCTGTCCTGTTGTTCTCCCGTTTGTTTAGTCGGCGTTTATCCAGTCTTTACGAACTTACTTTCGTCAGCTTTTTCTTGACATAGCTCTTCACATTGAGGCTATTTCCGCCGGTACCCGTTATTGGAAATGGTGACTGAAAGTCAGTTCCTGTTAATAATTTCCTTGTAGCATGCCGTATCACGAATATTAAAAAGTTCTCTGTCATTTTTCATTAGTTCCCAATCGTTAAATCCGGCGTGAACGGCTTTTTGCAGCCATATACAGGCCTCTTGAGCTTTTTTTCTCAGGGCATACAGACAAGCAATATTATAGTAGGTAAAATCTTTATTTGGATTGAGCTCTATCGTCTTGCTGAAATCGTCCATGGCCTGGTCGAATAAACCCTTAGCCTTATAAACTGTGCCACGGTTATAGTACGCTTTGTCATTTTTTAGATTCAGCTCAATGGCCTTGTTGTAATCGGCGATGGCCCGGACAAGGAGGCCCTTAGCCTTGTAGGCATTCCCACGGTTCACGTAAGCCCCATCATATCGAGGCTTTATTTCAATTGCCTTGCTGTAATCGGCGATGGCCTGGTCAAACAGGCCCTTAGCCTCATAAGCAATCCCTCGGTTCATGTATGAGTACTCGACATTGCTTATGACACCGACATCCGCATTAATCTGCTTCGTGCATTCCCTGATAGCGTCATCATATTTTTTTTGATCCGCATACTCATAACACTTATCGGTCGAGGCATGGCAGATAGAAGAACATGACACGGTTAGAATCAGCACGATCAAAACAATTACTCTGGATTCCATAACGTCCTAATTAGAAAATATGCAAGAGAATGCTTATTTAAAATATAGATGACTACAAGGAGCGATATCATTGTCTGCTCATCAGGGTTGGCCTCGCACCTCAAGACTGTATCGCCCGGAGAGACTGGTTTATGGTAGCATAAAGAAGGAAAGAGAGCAATGACGTATTAGGGAAAAAGGATTTACTCCTGAGCGGATCAGCGGAACACTGGGAGAGAATGGAACCCTTTCAAGCAATGGTCAGGCGGGAGAGGACGCAAGCGGCAAGAGCGATGTTCCGGATGAGACATTCTTGCGCCGGGATAAAACGTCCTGTGGCATGCTGGTTGTTCAGGCAAAGCTGCCGTTAGTGTTGGGAGGCCTGTAGCTTTCCTACGAGAGCCATGACGTAAGGCTCTGTTGCAGATAAACAAGCTGGAGTGAAATCAAAATGCCGAAACGCAACCAAACAAGGAAAAATCGCGAATCCTTTTAGTGCGTCATAGTGACGGGTCTTCTCCAGTACTCCGTCGTTGTACCCGATGAATTAAATTTAAGATGCTGATAATTAAACCTTTTGTCTGGCGAGATCTTCGAAGTTCGCTTTTTTCAGGACTTCAATGACTTTTGACTGAGCAGTTGCCCACACGGCGTGACTGGGGCAGTGTTTAGAAAATAAACATTTCTTCTTGTCCGTGATGCAGATGTTAAGCTGAAGTTTCCCCTCGATTGCTTCGACAACATCGAGCATGGAGATGTCTCGGGCCTGCCTAGCGAGCGAAAAACCGCCTTTCACTCCCCTATAAGACCGTACAATCTTTGCCTTGACAAGTTTCTGGAGTATTTTGGCAAGAAAGCTGCGCGGGATCTTGTAATCTTCAGAGATTTCGTTTACGTAGCTGATCTTTTTGAACGGCTGGCGGGCAAGGTACAGAACACTCCGTATCCCATAATCCCCTTCACGTGTAATTTGCATATCTTTAACTATAAGCAAACCATATGACCTTGTCAAGACATAATTGGGGGCTGTCCTGTGATGCGGTCATGGGTATGGCAGTGGTGTCGAATATGACAGTATTTATGATATAATTTGAAAAAATTAGAAAGGTTCAGGTATATTGCCAAGTAGCTATTTCTTTTCTATGGATATATGGGACACCCAAAAAATCCTATACCCGTCAAGCTGTTCGTAGGCATGCTTTCACCCGAAGTCGGACTTTTCGATATTTGCACCGAACTTCTCTCTGCAGAATACGGCCCCATCGACTGTCAGAGTGAAACTGTACGGTGGGATGTCACCGATTATTATCGTGAAGAAATGGGTTCCGCAATTCTCCGTAACTTCATTTTCTTCGAGCGATTGGCCGATCCCGGCATGCTCTCAAGCATGAAACTTCTTACAAATAGCATTGAAGCGCGGTTCTTGGTCACAAGGGGGACGGCAGTGCGTCGCAGGATAAACCTTGATCCCGGCTATGTAACCGAGGCGAAGGTCGTCCTCGCCTCGACCAAGGATTTTTCTCACCGCGTTTACCTGGGCCAGAGTATTTATGCCGAAGTGACACTTCATTATTCGACCAAAGAAAAAACGTTCCTGCCGTTCGAACATACTTATCCGGACTACCGGACAAAGGGATCCCTGGACCTTTTCAACAAGGCGAGAGAGATGCTACGGGCAAGACTCTACTGCAAGAGTCCGCAGATATTGCGTTAGGACGTGGATGGTGACGGAGCCGGGGCAGCTGACCCATTATTCGGAGTGCACCCTTTCGAGAGAAAATGAAGCGCATTCTTGAGATTTTCCGCCGGCAGGAATTCATGGATCATAAGGTGGATCTCATCAGAGGGCTCGATGTCTTTTTTATGAAAATTGAGGCTTATGTTCTCCCACGTTTTAAACTCCTTCACCGACTGTCTGATCTGTTCATGAACCATCGCCTCAAGTACCTTGAAGCTGACCTTGCCAGTCTTGAGGAGAAGCGAACCGATTGGCGATATGGAATTCTTCTTCTGCCGTTTCAGTGTTTCTATGAGCTCCATTTCGGTAATGATGCCCTCCTCAACAAGCAGGTCGCCGATAGCGCGTGAATACGGTGAAATTGACCGGAGAATCTTCCCCTGGTAAAATAGCATGTTGCCGATGTTATTTCCTGACTCCAACGTCAATTCACCGGTCTGTTCCGTAAGCCCGATAAGAAGGAGGAGATCTTGAAATTTAAATTCCGTGGATTCGCAATTCATAAGTTAATTTAACTTCAAACCAGCCTCTCTGTCAAATCAATAATTCGAAATGCCATTACCAGGTATTCATTATCAATGCAACGGACAAATTCATGTCGCCGACATTTGTATGCAGCGGCACGACGAGAGCCTCCGTGTCCAAGAGTGCCCTGATGAGCGATTTTCTGGCAAATTCAGAGTCTTCCGCTACAAGAAATCTAAAGCGTCTGTTCTGACCTGTCTGCATACGTGTTCACCTCTTTAAGAAGAGTTGTCAGCCTGCCTGGTATAGCGTCGAGAGAAACGACTTCATGCACGTGTCCCCTGTCCAAGGCTGCCCGCGGCATTCCAAAGACGACGCAGCTGGCTTCATCTTGAGCCATCGTATAACCTCCCGAAGCTTTAATCGAGCCGAGTCCGTGCGCGCCGTCTTCCCCCATGCCCGTCATGAGAAGCCCGATGGCATCGGATCCAAATTCCTGCGATACCGAGTCAAAAAGAACATCGACTGATGGGCGATGCCCATTCACCGGAGGACGCGCAGAAAGCACGGCAACGCCAGTCATGCCGACCTTGGCAACCTTAAGGTGTTTATTGCCCGGTGCGATGAAAGCCGTGCCTGATACCAACGGGTCTCCTTCCTTCGCTTCTCTTACCCGGATCTTGCAGACCTGGTCCAGCCGGGTGGCGAACGTTTCGCTGAATCCTTCGGGCATATGCTGAACGATAAGGATTGCTGCGGCGATGTCCTCCGGCAGCCGCGGAAGCAAATAGCTGATCGCATTCGGCCCTCCGGTAGAAATGCCGATGGCCACGATTTTTTTTAATGGCCCCCTGAGTGCTGATTTTTTATGCCGGTACATCTGCTGCTGCGAGAGTTTCACTGCCTCTGAAAGCGATGTTTTCTTCAGTGAGGTTCGGCTGGCAAGCTTCACTTTCAGAATCAGCTCGCGCGCGACCTCGTGCATATGAACCGAAATCGCATCCTTCGGTTTTGTAACAAAGTCAACAGCACCGAGGGCAAGACCTTCGAAAGTAAGATTTCCTCCGTCGATTGCGTGTGAGCTGACAAGGACGACGGGAATCTTATAATCGTTCACGATATAGCGTAGCGCAGTGAGACCGTCCATCCGCGGCATGTCCAGATCGAGCGTTATGACATCTGGTTTTGACAGCGGTATTTTTTTAAGCGCAAACATGCCGTCCATTGCGGTATTCACAACTTCGAGTTCAGGATCCTTCGTGAGGATCTCGCTGATGAGCTTGCGCATGAGCGCGGAATCATCGACAACCATTACCCGGATTTTTTTCATATCTGATCACGTTTGCTCTGATATATGGTTGTGTCTCGCACTACGGGACGAATCCGTGTTCGCGCCACGGGCTGTCCTAGGTCCCGACGAACTCCTGCCGTGTTTCTCTTGAGATGATGGCAGGCGCGTCCAAGATCAGGACTACTTGTCCGTTGCCAAGTACGGAGGCGCCTGACGTGCACTCGATCGTGCCCCAATAGTCATCAAGGGCCTTGATTACAATTTCCTGCTGGCCTACCAGCCTGTCTACGACAAATCCATACAGCTTGTCTGAGGAGCCAACAACAATAACGAACTTTTTCTGGCCCTGAACGTCAGAGCATTCGTCTGCCATCAGTGTTTCGTTCAGGAAAATCAAGCTGATCACCTTATCACGGAACCGGATAACATATTTTCCTGCTACTGTTTGGATGTCGCTGTCCTTGACACGGGTTATCCTCTCGATTGACGACATGGGAATAGCCAGGAGTCTTTTCCCTACCCAGAACAACATGGCGCGCATGATTGCAAGGGTAAGCGGCAATCTGAGCGTGAACGTGGTCCCCTCTCCCGGTTTCGAGCGGACCTGGATCCGACCTTTGAGCGATTCCACCGTCGTCCGAACGATGTCCATCCCGAATCCCCGGCCCGATATGTCCGTCACCACATCGGCGGTGCTGAATCCGGACAGAAAAATGAGGTCAAGTGTTTCGTCATCTGAAAGGCGATCAATCTCGTCGCGGCTTTTAAGCCCTCTTTCTATTGCCTTTTTTCTGAGCCGCTGAGGATCCAATCCGGCACCGTCGTCCTTAACGTCAATCATGATTTGGTTCCCTTCGTGGTAAGCATGCAGACTGACTGTCCCGGTCCTCGGCTTTCCGGCCTGTTCCCTGTCGTCGGGCGGTTCGATCCCGTGGTCAACGGCGTTTCTTATCAGGTGAATGAGCGGTTCTCCGATCACGTCGAGGATGCTCTTATCAAGCTCGGTTTTTTCTCCCAGCATGAGGAGTTCAACCTGTTTTCCCTTTTCGACTGAGAGGTCGCGGACCACACGGGGAAATTTTCTGAAGACCTGGGATATCGGCAGCATCCGGATCTTCATGACGTTTTTTTGCAGCTGCGAAAGGGTCTTCTCCATGAAGGCGTTTGCGTCGCCGAGTTTCCCGACTAAATCATCCCTTTGATAACGCTCGCCGATTTCTGACAGGATCTGTCCGATCATCGAGCGACCAATCACCATTTCGCCTATGAGGTTGAGGATCTTGTCGACCCGCTGTGCATCGACGCGGAGTGTCTGCAGGGCTTCCTGTTTGACGATAGTGTCTCGACCTGACAGCTGTGCCTCAGCGGTTTTACCGATATCGTGTTTGTTGATCGTTAGTTCCTTCACGATACCCGGGACGGCAATCAAATCTCGTATCAGCTCGGGGTGCTCCGAAGAACCAAAGCTGATTGAGAGCTGATTTGCGGCATCGACTGTTCCGGAATCTCTGTTTGTTTCAACACGGATAACCTCCCCCATCGTCGAGAGCCTTTCCGTGATGACTTGAAGCCCGAGTGCTTTATTTTCACAGGCGCTGTCGAACCCTATGATAATGTCGTACATCAGTGCGCCCGGTCTATTTTCGGATCTGAATGGTGCACCCTTCTCCGTCTTTCCGCCATTCCCCCATACGCTCAGATAACTTTCAATGCGCTCGATAAGCCGCTCATCAGGCGGAGCGTTCTTGCTGGATCGGCAGCTGTCGACGGTGAACTGCAGGGTATCGCTTATTGAGAACAGAAGATCGATGAGGCTCCTGTCAACTTCAACCGAAGTATCCTGGATCGATTTGAGCAGGTCTTCGGACCTGTGGGCCAGAGTGTTCAATGAAGTGAATCCGAGGGCACGTGAATTTCCTTTGAGTGTATGGAGATGGCGCTGAATGGTTTTAAGCGAAGCTTCTCTGTCCTGCCCCGATTCGAGATTAAGGATCTCCTGGTCCAGGGACTGCAGGATCTCGCAGGCCTCGGTGAAAAATATTTCCTTGAGGTCGTTCAGCTCGCGATCAGAAAACGTATATTCGCTCATGCCCTCTTCATCCCTGCCATAAAACCATCCCTGTACATCGGATGCCGTCAGTACCTTCCCGGAGTCCTATGGCACCTTTTTATATACGGCACCTTTGTTATGGTACATAAATTTAAACTTGTCTGACAGTCCTTGGAGACTCTCCGAGTGCCCCAAAAAGAGGTAGCCGCCGTCAGATAAGCTTTTATGGAATTTGTCCACAAGCCTTTTCTGCTCATCGCGGTCGAAATAGATCATAACATTCCGGCAGAATATCACGTCGAGGCCGTTTACGCCGTTCTCATGTTTCAGATTATGGAAATCGAAGACCACCAGCTTTTTAACGTTCGGCTTGATTTGATAATGACTGTTTACCTTATCGAAGTATTCCTTCTGATATTCGGGATGAACGGCCTCGATCTCATTTTCGCTGTACACCCCTTTCTGAGCGCTGTCGAGTACTCGCAAGCTAATATCCGAGGCAAGGATCATGATATCCCAGGTTTCTGGAGATTCCAGCGCATCTAGAACGCTCATGGCGATGGAATAAGCTTCCTGTCCTTTGGAACAGCCTGCGCTCCAGCACCGGATCTTTTTTTGAAGCGCTTTTTTTTGTTTTAATTCGGGAATGACTATATTGGTGAAAAGGTCGAACTGGGGCCTGTTCCTGAAGAACGATGTTTCGTTGATTGTAAGGCTGTCTACAAGGTCGAGAAGCTCACGCTGACCCTGCGTCTTATCAGTAACGAACTTATAGTAGCGGTAGTAACTGTTCAGTCTGTTGGCCCGAAGCCTCTTCAGGAGCCGTGCCTGGAGAAATTCCCTTTTGGTGTCTTTAATGGTTATCCCGCTCTCGCTGTAAATAAGGTGCGAAAATAACCTGAATTCATCGTCGGTAAGTATCATAAAGTATTCGAAGTACTCATGATGCCCGTCTCCGACTACGTTCAAGCCACTGCTTCTAAGGGTCGTCGTGATGCTCTGCCCACGCCTGTTCCAGCACTCTCGTCCGCAGCCAGTTTCCTGATCTCGTCAGGTCTTAGAATATTTTTAAGATTGAGGAGAATGATCAGTTTGTCATGCAATTTGCCCACGCCGATGATATAGCCAGCACCTACCGGTGCAACGGTGTCAGGTGTAGACTCGATGGCCTCCTGCGGTATATGCAGGATAGCGTTGACCGAGTCCACCAAAAGGCCGATAATCCTGTCGTCCACTTCGACGATCAGAACACGACTTGATTTTGCCCTGGGAGCAGCTTCAATCTTAAGTCGCTTGCTCAAATCCACAATAGAAACGATCTTGCCGCGAAGGTTGATGACGCCTTCGACAAATGACGGCATTTCCGGTACCACCGTGATCTCCGGCACCCGCACGATCTCCTGCACATTGTCGATGGGTACGCCAAAAGATTCTTTGCCGATTCTGAAATTAACCACTTGATCTTTCCTGTGCATGAGCATGCCTTTCTTCGGTCTGCTTTTTATGGGCTGCTGGGCCTCACGTGGCACCGTGACGTTTGTTCAAAGCAAAGCTGATCATGCTGATGTGTTGCTTCAGCTTATATATTAAATGATGGCGATTCATGGGACAGCGTGCTTCCGGGAGCGCTATTGTCATCTTCCGGGCAAGCGAGGGCGCACTTCACGACCCGTCCCAGGTCCTTCGCTCTTACTGGTTTATTGACGTATTCAAATATCCCCAGGCTAAGCGATTTTAAATATGTTTCTACGGCACCATAGGCCGTAAGCATGATCACGGGGACGGCAGGCAGCGTCTGTTTCAGCAGGATGAAAAACTCCAGGCCATCCATCCCGGGCATCCTATAGTCGGTTATCACGAGATCAACATGGGTCCCGCCACGCACAACGGAAAGAGCTGATGGAGCATCAGGTTCGGTGATGACGTTGTAACCGAGCCTGTTCAGTATTTCTCCGAGACTTCGCAGGTTATCAATTTCATCGTCTACCAAGAGTAAAGTTTTCATGTCCATCTCCGTTTCACGCTGATTTAAATGTTTTTAAGACTTTTCAACATTTTTCGATAATATTTATGCATGATAATTCATGAATTTATAATATATAAGTTGCAAGAGCAATGCCGACAATTATATATTTAAAAACAATAAGTTAATATACCTTGTTGGACGGGTTTTAGACAGGGGGATAGATGGATTTGTGGCAAGATAGCCGTAACATGTTGATTTTTATTAAACTATTTTGGGTCTAATTCTGGACAGCAAGAGGTGATGTATCAGTGTTTTTTTCCTGATCGGGTGGAGAAATGTTAACATCCTCGTTGATCGAGATGCCATGTTTCTGGATCTTGCTGTAAAGTGTGGAACGGGGGATTCTCAGGAGCTTTGCTGCGAGATGTTTGTTGCCGTGACATTCCTTCAATGTCCTCACGATTAATTCCCGCTCTGTTTCCTTGAGCGAAAGGGCTTCACGCGCCTGCTGTTGCGGTTCAAAAATCCTGCCCTGCAAGGCCTCAGGCAGATCTGTTGGAAGGATCTGTGTCCCCTTTGCCATGATCATGGAGTATTCGATGGCATTCACAAGCTCCCTGACATTGCCGGGCCACGGATATTGCAAAAGGATATCCATAGCGGCGGCGGAGACGGACTGCACGTTGCTTCTGACCTTGTATCGTTCCATGAAGTAATTTACCAGAAGAGGAATATCGCTCAGTCGTTCACTGAGTTCAGGGAGGGTCATGGTAATGACATTGAGACGATAGTACAGGTCATCACGGAAAAGTTTCTTTGAAACAGCCTCCTGGAGATCGCTATTCGTGGCAGCGATCAGCCTGAAATCCACATAAATCGGTTTGGTCCCGCCTATTCTTTGAAACGAGCGCTCCTCAAGCACCCGCAACAGCTTCACCTGTGAGCTGACGGGCATGGTGTCGATTTCATCGAGGAAAAGTGTGCCGCCGCCGGCGGCCTCTACTCTGCCGATCGCCCGCTGGACCGCGCCAGTATAAGCGCCCTTTTCATGGCCGAATAATTCATTTTCGATCAGCGTTTCAGTAAACACACCGCAGTTGACTGCCTGGAAGGGTCCATCAGCGCGGAGCGAGCGGTTGTGTATCGCCCTTGCTACCAGTTCTTTCCCGGTGCCGCTTTTTCCCTGGATCAGAACCGTGCTGTCCGAGGGCGCTATGTTATCGATGATCTCCCTGATCCGCTGTATCTTCGGGTGGGTGCCGATGATCTCATAATTCTTCTTCAGTCTTCTGATTTCACCTTTAAGCTGTTTATTCTCCACAAGGGAATCGTAATATGCCTGTGCTCGGACCAGTATTTGAAGCAGGTGTGAAGGGGAATAGGGCTTGGTGAGGAAGTCGAACGCTCCCGTCTTCATGGCCTCGACCGCAAAATCGATGCTCCCCTTTCCGCTGACCATGATCACCTGCGTTTCGGGCGTGTGGGACTTAATGGTTTTGAGCAATTCGATTCCGGTTATGTCCTTAAGCATCAAATCGGTAATGACGACCGAATAATCTTCCCGCTCAGTCATTTCCAGCGCGATCTTACCGTTTTCCGCTGTTGTCACGTTGTATTTTTCTTCGTGGGAAACGAGTTCGCGGAGTGAATCTAGCACCAGCGGCTCATCATCTACAAGCAATATGTTCGGCTGTTTCCCCATAAAAAAGAAGTTCTCCCGGCATGTGGAAAAGAAAACTAAGTTGCAGCGTTATTGGGTCATGCCTTCAAAATGCGGCGTGAAGCAGCAATTTATTTTTAGTAAATTTAAAAACAGCGGGTTAACTATAACGTGAAAATGTTGGAATAAATGTGGTCTGTCAAATTGTTCGCACGGCACTTAACTTATTCCCTGATATTCTTATCGTAACAATGTCCTGTAACTTTAATACTTTTTAACCGATTTTGCCCGGTTTTCTGAATCAATATATGCTCTTACCAGGGCGAGCTTTTTAAAATTAATAAACCTGTCGTTACGTTTGTGCCTGCACGCGGTCTTTCTCCGATCAGCCTATACTTTTTTAACGAATATCTCTTTCGTAATATCCTTGTCCACGGCGATCATGGTCTCGCCAAGCTGAATCACATACGACGGCTTTTTCTGATGGAGTTTGACCACGCTGCCCGGAACAACTCCCATAGCTGAAAGCCTGTCGAGACGTGAGTGCGAGCCCGGAGTGATGAACACAATCTTTGCCTGCTCTCCCGGCACGAGGTCCGCGAGCGGAGCCACAAGCGGTTTCATCTCTTGTCTGAACATGGAGCAACACTCCCCGCGCGGAATCGGTTTGCCGTCCGGGGAGTTAGGCGGATGGCCAAGCAGGGTGCAGACACTGTCGGTCACCTCCGGCGAAAGGATATGCTCGAATTTGCACGCCTCTGCTTCTGCACCGTCCAGGGCAAAAAGATCATAGAACATCCGAAGCGACAGCCGATGTCGCCGGACCAGTTCTCGTGCGCGTTTCTCGCCTTTCGGGAGCAATTCGACAGTCTGACCCTTGATGTCGATCCATCCGCTTTTGGACAGATCCTTAAGGATGTCTTCGCATTCCTGAATAGAACAACTCTGGACGATCTGGTCCAAGGTCAGCTTCCCGTCTTCTCTTAATGTCCAGATGATCTCAAAAAGTTCATCCTCTTTTTCGATCTCCGGCAAGACGCACAGCGCGGGATGGCCCGCTTGGCCCTCGATGCCTAGCAATCTCTTCTTCTCAGCCATGCTGTTTCCTCCTGATCTGAATCAGATGATATCATTACTGATTCCTGTTTTCTTTGGAATGTCAGGTTCCGATTCTTTGCGTCTCACGATGGCAACCCCAAACGGTTGTCCCTACAGTGCAATATGGAAGTACCTTAATACCCAGTTCATAACGCCGCCGACGCCAAAGGCAAATGGGAATATGAACGCTACCATGTATAATGCAGCCGTTAATCCCCGTTCCTTCACCATCATGAAAAAGTTCGCGATACACGGGACGAACAAAGTCATCACGGTGAGGCTCACAACGATCTGGACCGGGTCGAGCAACCCCTCCTTGGCCAGCATGAATAGTCCGGCGGCACCGTAATCTCTGCGCAAGAATCCGATGACAAATGCCTCAGCAGCTTTGCTCGGCAGACCGAGGAAATTGACGACAATCGGGTCGGTCATATTTTGAACATAGGCAAGTGCTCCCACCTTGTGCCCTACAAAAAGTATGAATGTGCCGAGAATGAAGAGCGGAACGGCTTCTTTCAAATACCACTGCACACGGGCAAGCGTTTTGACGAGGATATTCGTAAGCTGGGGTACACGAATCGGTGGTAACTCGAGAACAAAGTCTGACGGCTCACCGGGAATGGCCTTTGCCGCGAGATAACCTACGAGGAGCATTACGGCTACGATCGTCCCAATCCAGATGGTCGTGGCCAGGCCAGAGAGCCCGGCAATAAGGCCGAGAATTACGCCAAGCTGGGCTGAACAGGGCACACCGAGAGCCAGGAGCAGGGTTACGAGGATCCTCTCTTTCTTTGTCTCCAGAATGCGCGTGGTGAGTGTTGCCATGGTGTCGCATCCTAGCCCTAGAATCATGGGCAGCACCGCTTTGCCGTTCAGCCCCATGATCTTGAAGATTTTATTCACCATGACAGCGAGGCGCGGCAGATATCCCGAGTCTTCCAAAAGGCTAAATGCGATAAAGAAAAACCCCACAATTGGCAGTACGATGGCAATGGCATAAGTGAGTGCCATGGTCACCAGTCCGTATTCGCCGATGATAAGTTCCTGCAGGAGCGGAACCGGCAGGACATAGTGTACGATCTTCGTTGCCCATGGATTCAGGTATTCGCCGAAGACTGTCTTCTCAAGAAAGTTGACTGCTGTGCCTGCACCCAAAACGCCGACAAATTGATACACGACATAAAGGACCGCCAGAAGGATCGGCACTCCATAAACCGGGTGCATTGACCATTTGCCAATATAAAATGCGATAGCAGATCCCTTCCCTGCTTCATGGCGGCTCATGACCTGCGCAAGGATCTCATCAGCCTTTTTCATTCTGCGCTGGTTAATGAGATAGCCAAGGGAGTTATTGAATTTAGCCTGGACATCCTGCCGTATATTTTCAATTTCATTGACTACGTGGTCCTGCAGGTTCGAGTGAAGCCATGACTTGAGGCTTTCATCACCGGCGAGGATCATGAGTGCAAGCGCGCGCCGAGCAATGTTTGCTTCCGGCAGCAGGGCGGAGATGTCCCTTATCCCCCCCTCGATCACGTCATCGTACCGCACTCCGATCGTGGACGACCGTGGGTGCTGAATGCCTTTCAGTAGTTTGTCGATCCCGCTCCTTCGGATAGCCACGGTCTTGACTACTTCTATGTCGAGCAGATGGGAGAGTTTTTCCTGATCAATGAAAATGCCGCGGCTCTTTGCCTCATCGTCCATATTGAGGTCAAGGATGAATGGCACATCCATTTCCGAGAGTTGGAGAGTGATGAGAAGCCCCCGCCTCAGGTTTTTTGTATCGGCCACCTGGACAACGACTCCGGCCCGGTCGGTAAGCAGCATGTCCCTCGTAACCTTCTCGTCCTCAGACATGGGCACGAGGCTGTTCACACCGGGCGTGTCGATCACCAGCGTACGCGTCTTGTTCAAGACTGCGTTTCCATAGGTCACTTCCACGGTGGTACCGGGATAGTTCGATACGGTAACGTATTTGCCCGTGAGCAGCCCGAAGAGTGCGCTCTTGCCCACGTTCGGATTGCCGATCAAGAGAACTTTATTAAGATTGGAGTCGCGGGTACGTTCGCCGTCGCCAGAATCATGGCTGTTCATTATGAGCATCTCCTCCGAAATAGGCACCTTATCATTTCAAACCGGTAGCCGCAAGCTGTAGCCTGAGATTACCAGCGCACACTGAAGGGCTCGGCTACTCCCTCTTCCTCTGACAGTCTGCGCATAAGCCATACAGTTCCAGCTTGTGACTTTGGACTTTAAATCGGTTTTTTCGTGCTACGTCCTGCTGAAGGGCTTCAATGCGTTTATTTTCGAATTCCAGGATTGTGCCACATTTTGTACAGATGAGGTGATCGTGGTGCCCGTCAGAGACCTTGTACTCGTAGCGGGTGAATCCATCTTCAAACCGTCTCTCCTCCGCAAGCCCTGCGTTGGTCAGGAGCTTGAGCGTTCGATACACCGTAGCGTAGCCAATGCCGGGGTGGACTTTTTTCACGTGTTCATAGAGTTCTTCCGCACTCACGTGTCTGCCCGCGTCCACAAAGATTTGGAGTATCTTGTCGCGCTGCCGGGTCGACTTGAGCCCTTGCCCCGAAAGATATTCCGATAGATATTCAGTAGGTTTTTTCCGCATATCCTGATATTGAAAACCAATTTCAATTTATTTTATACCATGGTGGTCACCGAGAGTCAAGCGTTTTTCATCGCTTTTTAAAAAAAAGAAAGGCCGTTCCCTGGATCGGAACGGCCTCGTTCTTACGTTCAGTTTTTGCAACGATTCTTAAAACTGGGTCTGTTTGTCCCTCTCCTGGTTCCACTTCACCCAGTCATCAGCATCAGCTTTGGGATCGAACGCCTGCGGTTGCGATGCTACACCCTCTGGTGAGATGGTGACCTGCTGGAATGATTGTACGATCACCTGCCATTCCTCCACGGTCACTTCGTGATATGGCGGAGGGACCTCGTGCGGCCCGGGAACGGGAACCGGACCTGAAACCTCCCTTGGCGGCTTTCCCGATTCCTCTTTCGGAGGGTTGGCCACATATACCGTTCCATCATAGACCTTGACCAGGGCGCTCTTATCTTCTTCCACATTCACCCGGTACACGGTTCCCCGCACGCCAGCGACGGCATTGCTGGTTCTAACCTCGACTGTGGAGTCCGGCGTCACGAGCTTTTTTACGTTCGCCCACAGTTTTCCGACCGCGAGATTGACTTTAACATCTTTGTTCTCAGTCTTGCTGTCGTAAAGAACTTCATCCATGACCAGGCGGGATTTTTCCGCCAGTCTCATAACAGTTCCATCGGGAAATCGGATTTCCATCCTCGAATTCGCTCCTACCCTGGCCTCCTCTCCCCTCTTGAGCTTGCTCCCTTTCTTGAGTGGGAGCCCAACAGTCGATCCCTTGGTGAAGACGTGGGCGGTCCCTTCGATCATGGTAACCATTGCCTCGGTTCTCGCCGCCGGTTCTTCTGCTGCAGACGCGAATGAGAAACACCAGAGTGTTATGAGCAGGGCAGCAGCACCATATGTGAAGCGCTTCATCATGAGACCATCCTTTCAGGCACTCCCGCACGCAAGCCCTTACTTCTCGCCCAGTTTGACGACGTCTCCCGCCTTGAAGCCGGTGCCGGAGGTCGGCCTTGCAATGGAGAGATCGGCCTGATCGCCGAGGTCATTCTGCTGCACGATCGCCTCACCAATCAGGCTTTCCGTCGTTCCGAGCTTCATCTTGGTCACCGGATCTATGATATCCTTGCCCGTCCTGAAGACCCTGAGTTTGTCTCCGACGTTCAAGCCGGACCTCTGGCCAGCATTGATGTAGAGGTTCTCTCCGTCGATCTGGGCGATACGGCCGTTCCACTTCTTGGTGCCGAGTTTTTGCATCATGTTGACCATGGCCTTGGTCAGGGCGTCCCGAAGAGCGCCGTCCCGAAGGTCTGGGTCGTAGCCTGCTTTGGAACCCATCCCGAGAACCCTGCTTTCTGATTTGGAATAGATTCCCGCGCCGGAATCAGCCATGAGCTGTACTCCCGTCGTCGTGTCGACAATGCGGTAATCCACCGTAACTCGAGCGATCTGCTTCTTGCTTTTCGCCACAAGGTAATCGCTGCCTTCCTCTGTCTCGGAATAGGCAGTCACTGCGCCGGTCACGATCGCGTTCAGTCCCAGCACCTTTCCCATCTCGGCAGCGGTATCAGGATTGACCGCCCCCGTTGCGCCCATGCGCTGCTGCGAGAGGATGGATTCCATGTCCTGCTGCGGAATAACGATGAAACGGTCGGTATTCTGCAGGATGGTCCCCAGGATATCAGCGGCAGCTTCGCCAATCCCAAGCACTCTCGAAGGGGTCTTGTTCTGGAAATTGACCACCCCTACCCTGAGCTTAGGCCCTTTATATTCCGAGACGCTGCTCGTCGTTTGCAGCTGCTTTGAAGTATCTGTCAGGGTCGTGTCATTCTTGACTGCTCCCGACGTCGTGGGGCCGCAACCGCCTATGACGGTCGCGACCGAGACCAACAGCATGATTGTCAGTGTCAACCATGAACCTCTTTTCATTGTGTCTCCTCCTTGTGCTCGCATTATGCGTTCTTATTCAGTTTTTTTATTTTGTTCTGGAGCCATCAAATCCGTGATACTCTTCGCCTCCGCATAGCCGTCCGGTATCTCGAACAACGAGGCGCGAGGGGTCTTCAAGATAATGTGCCTCAACTCCGTGGTTATTTTGAAGTCTTTATTCTCCACTTCGCTCTTAATTGTCATGCCGTCCAGATCTCTGGCGTTCCAGATAAAGCCTTCCTCGATCCTCCCGTCCTTATAGGTGAGCCGTACCCTGAACTTGTCCGTCGGATGCCTATTGACTACTTCGCTGCCCACTTTGGTCTTCTCGACCTGGGGTTTTTCTCCGATTTCCGCATTCTCCTTATGAACCATATATTTCTGGCTATTGGGATAAAGGGTATAACTGACCTCCTTATCGCCCCGTCCGATCATGACCACCTTGCTGAGGGGGGACTGTGAAGATCCCTTCATCATCCCTGACATATCCATGTCCATCCGAATTCTGTTCCCTGCGATCGCTATCGGGGTTTCCATGTTAATGGGCTCGTTCCTGCTCTTATCAAAAGAGGTGGAAAAGATGACCGCGGAGAAATCCCGCTTTCCTTCCCAATCCATATACCCGAACGATGGTGGTTCGGGCATCTTGATTTCAGGAACTGTAATCACGGGCGGCGGCGCAGTGCCTGCGTCAAACGGGCCGGGCCCCCATGGCAGGTTATCCGCGACCCTTCGCACGAGCTCGGATGATTCATAGTCAAGATGGATGCCGACCGCTTTGGAAAAAAGCTGAGCTCCGACGCTATACGCCAGGGAACGCCCGATATTTTTCTCGTTGGTGGCAACACTCCCGATGGTCACCCAGGGAACATCTTTTTCCTTGGCATCCGCCGCACGGGAAACAATAGCGGCAGCGCCTCCCGTTGTTCCCGACATTCTCACTTCCGACCTTACCCCGAGCCCCCGTTCCCAGACTGTCTGGCCCGTCATCGTGTTCACGAGCTTGAATCTAGCCCTGACCTTTTTAACGTCAAGCACGCCTGTTGATGTCTCATCGAAATCCATGAGCGTACCATATAATAATCCTTCAACGCCCAAAACCTCTCCGATTTTCTGCGGGGTGGTCATCTCCAGCTGTCCGCCAAGATTGATCCCCATTTGATCACGGAGTATCTGGTCTGTTTCTTGCGTGTTTCTTACGTTATAGGATTTATTTTCCAATGCCGCGATCATCTTATTTCTGACAACATTCGGCCCATCGACATCCAGGGTATCGTTTTTCATCGGCAATACGGCCACTCGCTTGAGGGGGTTGCTGGCATCGTAATATTGCGGTATGTGCCGTGGCGGTACGCACCCTGCGAGCACGATGAGAATAAAAAAAACTGTGTAAAACCGCGACGCGGCCCTTGGCATGAACATGCTCCAGATAAGTTCAAAAAATTATTTTAACACAACCAAACCGGTCGCAATCACAGCCTGAATGTGTACTGTTTCTTCCTATCACAAATGGGCCGATCATGTCAAGAATCATTGCCGTGGCAATGAATGCATGGAGAATCATCACGGTGACGTTTCTTCGCGCATCAGGTTCAATAGACAATGATGACCCTGCAATACTGCAGAAAATCGCCTTTCCCGGACATTTGCCGGAGGGCCTGCGCATCGGCCTGGCCGATTACCACATCCGTTCTCGCCCCGCCGGACGCGTTCATCCCCCTGATGACGGCCGGATTGTCGGTCACACGAAAATTGTTCGTGGCGGCATTCACGTCTTTCGCATAGCCGGCTACGCCCTGTTCAACGGCATTCGTTCTTGTTACGACCTGGCCTACATAGATTTCCTGGCCCTGCTGATCAACGATCTTCGGCAACAGCGCAGGCCTCAAACCCAGCCCTCTGCCGTCTATCACAAGTCCGGTGGCGACGCCACCTTTGAACGCCACCGTCGGCTGACCCTGTGGTGCGGGAACCGGCTGAACAGGTTCAGGCTTTACCGGCTCCGCTTTTTTTTCAGGCTGCTGGGCCTGTGGGGAAGGCTTCTGAGGCTCTATTTTTGGCTCTGGCAAAGCAGGAGCAGGAGGCGCTGGCTTGATAGGTTCCGGTTTCACTGGCTCCATTTTTTTTTCAGGTGCGACAGGCGGTGTCGTTGGCTTGACCGGCTGCGGTGCCGGTTTCAGAGGAACTTCGCTTACCGAAGGTCTGCCGAACGAGTCCGGTACAAGAGCATTCAAAAAAGCCCCTCTCATGGGCATCGCTACCAGCACTTCGACCGAACCGTCCGGCATGTACTGCGTGTTCACGACCCTGGCGCCCTTGACGATTCCGTCCACCCTCGTCCTAATGACGTCGCTCTTGACCATGTAGTTCTCAACAACGGTTTCAGCGTCAACACGGACCCCTTTGACAGTCTCAAGCAGGTTTCTGAGCGCCACGACGTATGCCGCCCGTTCGGCCATGGCTCGAGCCTGGGCTGCATTCCCGGGAAATGCCGGGGGTGCTCCGATCCCCTTAGCATACACTTCTCCGACTGTCCAGTTGATCACGCCAGCGGCCGTTGTTTCTACCGCGTCCGACGGGCCGAAGTTCTGTGCCCACGCAGATCCGGAACACAGAAGACAAAAAGTCAGGATGATAACATCAATAGGGTATTTTTTCATTCTGTCCCTCACGTTAGCACGTTATGAATAAGGTAAAGATAAAAAATGACCTCAGGATGCCTTCAAGACCAAGACCTTTTTTTCTTTCACATTATTTTACCATAGGTACCATAAAATCCATCAAGGTTTCTTTGCCTGCTTCTACCCGGCCTGTGCGCGAGGTTTCCCGATCGCCCGTCATGACAGATACTTTGTATTCACCAGGGGCAAGACCTTCTATTCTGTATGTGCCGTCCTTTTCGAGAGGAACGCCGTAACTGGTGTTTCCCTCACGGTAGAAAACATCGCCATCCGAAATGGGTCTGCCTCCTGAATCTATAACCTTTCCCTTGATGCTTCCGCCCGGATGCAGGGTAAAATTCAGCTGGTACACCGTCCCCTGTTTTATCTCTAGTTCCTGGGACGACTTTGCAAAGCCAGGGCCTCTCAGCTCAACTCGGTATTTCCCCGGGATCGTCAGTGCCGCGGCATAGCGGCCGTCAGCGAAGGGATACGGTGTGCCCCTGCCGTCTTTCCACAAGACCGCCGAGCCTTTTTGCACGAGAGCGCCATTCGTATCGGTTACCCTGCCTGTTACGAGCGCCGAATGCTGAACATCGTCCAGGCGCCTGCCGAGCCGCTTCTCTTTCGGCATAGGCAGTTCATCGACCATTACGGACTTATCCACTTCCTGAAAGATGGTGTAGAATGTGGCCTTGTCAACTTCCAGATAGCCCCCATTGTACGCTCCCGGCATTTCCATTCCGTCGAGGCGAAGAACGATATGAAATGGATCGACAAAATTATGGGAATGCTCGGCGTCGGAAAAGACCCAGCCCGTATCGGGATAGTATATTTCCAGATAGGCATGGAAGCCGCCATCATTGACTTTAACACCCCAATATTCTTTTGAAAAACCCCAATCATATCCCGGGGGCAGATAGCCGTGGGCCACGCGAGCGGGGATGCCTGCCGCTCTGAGCATTGCCACAGCGAGATTTGAGTAGCCGACGCAATAGGCTTTTTTGTACCTCAGGGCGGAGAGCGCATCAGAAGGCGTTTTGATGCTCGTATCGAATGTCAGGTTGTCCGCAATCCATGAGAGGATTGCGTTGGCCGCTTCATGGGCATACCGGCTGCCACGAGTCACCTCTTGCGCAAGACGCACGATTGCAGGATCATTGGACTGCCGGTCACGTTCCGGCACAAGGTACTGTGAGACTGACGGAGGCATGATTCCGCTCGGAACAGGGTACGGGACGCGGGTCTTCATGGGGTACATCTTGGAGGTCACTTGCACCCGTTTGCTGAACTCGTCCTGACTGATAACTTTCTGTTCGGAGGATTCATTGGAATAATCGGGAATAAAGGCAACTCCCCGCGGATTGACGATGTCGTAAACAACGGTATGCTCGCCGGAGAGCACCTTCAGTCCGGCGCCGGCAATGCCCGGGAAAATGATGCCGGCAAGAATTATCACTGTGCATACAGGTCTGTTCATCATGGCATCAAAAAAGCCCGCCCCGAGTTATGCGGGGCGGGCATCGGTAAAACCGCTTAGAACTTCAGCTGGTCCTTAAACTCTCGTATCGAGAGCAGGGCGTCAGCGCCAGATACGGGGTCATTCGGTTTGAATTCACCCGTCGCCTTATCGGCCTCGATAAAGCCTCGCGAGGTCACGACCATGATAGCATTGAACGCATAATGGTCGTTCCGCACATCGGGGAAGAGCGACGTCGTACCAATGTACTTCGTCGCGAGTTTCTCGTCGCCGGATACCTTGATCAGGATGTCTTCAAGCATGAGTGCGAACTCCGCCTTCGTAATCAGCTTGTCAGGCTCGAAGGTATGATTCGGGCCGGCCTCGAGCCCCCGGACCTGGAGCTTGAGCACCGTTTCGATGCTCGGTTTGAGCCAGTTGTTCTCGATATCCGTGGCGGGTTCCATCTTCACCGTCGTTTCCGGCGAAAAGCGGGTTGATGACTCCGTCGGTGCCTTGAAACTCGTATCATAGGTCTTCGTTCCCCGCTTGGTAAAGAGCTTCTCCAGGTTCATCTCCTGATCGAAGAGTGCGGCGATATCGGCCCGGTCGATCTTGTCGATGAGGGCGATTTTCTTGCCGATCTCAGTTCCGGGAGCTGCGCGCTGAATCTTCTGGATCAGGGCCCACTCTGCATTGGCTTCCGAGACGAAATCGCGATTCATGTCGAGAACCGCGCGGAACATCGTTGCGGCCTTGTCGAAATCGAGCGCCATCTTGTAGCACATTCCCATGTAGTAGTGCAGTCGCGGGTTGTTCGGCTCCTTCTCATTGGCAGACTTGTATTCGTGCTCGGCCGATTTGACCAGGTCCTTAACCTGCTTCTGGTCCTTGGCCATCTGCATTCCGTAGAGCCTGATCATGCCGATGCGGGATTCGATGCCTTTTTTCTCATAATCCTTTCCTTTTTCCATGTTTTCGAAAGCCGGCTTGAATTCACCTTTTTTGCCCAAGGTGAGACCCTTGCCGATATAGCCGAACGGAGATTTCGGATCGAGGGCGATCGCGCGGTCGAACTCGCGCATCGCGTCATCCAGCCTATCGGCGTCCAATGCTTTCAGACCCTGATTATAATGATACTCGGGCGTATCCATCACCGATGTTGACGGTGCAGCCTTAGGCCCGCAACCCACAACCGCAGTCACTGCCACAAGGGCAGTTACCACCAGTATGAGGCGTTTCACCAGTGTAAACATTGCCTACCTCCCCTAGTTATTCTCGAGATCGGCCATTCGGGCTGATCCTCTTACCATCGCACGGCTTACTAATCGACCAGAATGATAACCCTGCATTTTTCGAGCATACTCAGGTTTTGTGATACGCTCTGGAGCATTGCTGCGTCGGCATTGCTGATCACCGTGTCCACCCTGCCGTCGCCGGAAACCTTAAGCGCCTTTACCATAAGGGGCTTATCGGCCACACGAGGATTTGCCTGAGCAGTGACGGGATCCTTCATATAGCCGACCATGCCTTCCCGCACGGCATAATCCCTATTGATCCATGCAGAACCGTAGACCTCCTTGCCATCCTCATTCAGTATCTTGGGCGCCATTGCGGGCCTGACGCCGAGACCCCGTGCGTCCACGATCAGTCCGGTATAAAGCTGTCCCGTGGTTCCCGGAGCAGGTGTGCCAGGTAACCCTGCAGGAGGCGTCAGAGGAGTTTTCGGAAGCAGTGCCTCGGCCAGTGCCCCGGTAAGCTGCATCCCGACGGTAACCTCCACTGAACCGTCAGACATGTATTTTTTATCCATAACCGTGGCACCCTGAATGATACCATTCACCTGTGTTTTGATCACATCGCTCGTGACGATGAAGTTCTCCACGGTCGTAGTGGAATCCACGCGTACGCCCTTGACTGCTTCCAGCAGATTGCGATACGCGACGACTTGCGCTGCCCTCTCGGCCATGGCGCGCGCCTGAGCCGGGTTCGCTGGCTGGGCCGGAGGGGCACCGATGCCAACCGCGGTTATCACTCCCGTAGTCCAGTCTATCTTGCCTGTGCTGCCAACGGGATCTATCACATCCTTGACCGTGCCTACAAGCTGTGCGTAGGCGCTGCCGTTAACGAGCACGAAAAATGATATGACGACTGCGAAAAAGCCTGCTCTTCTTAATGACATTTTTATACCTCCCTTTATCCTTATAGTATACATCAGCTGACGTTATAATATGTTCGTATATTTCGATATTTACCTCCTCACCACGGTTGTTTACCATATTAATAACTATTTCATATAAAGACTTTTAAGTCAAGGTAATATTCACCTTCGAGAACATTCACGAGGATAAAGAGGAGGATGGTACGGGGATGACATACGAAAACTATACCCAAAGCATCATAACTTGTCAAGATTGCCCGTACTGCATGCAGG
>DATJZV010000102.1:0-21599 GCA_035498715.1 Nitrospirota bacterium | reverse complement strand
CACGCCTTCGCCGATGCCCTCGAGAACGCTCGCAAGGAAATCGAGGGACAGCCGGTTTTCTTCCTCCAACCTGCGCTCTGCCGTGACGTCGCGCATGACCTCGATCATGCGCACAACCTCGCCGGCCCTGTCCCTCATGGGCGAGGCAGTGAGTTCGACAATTATCTCTTTGTTCCGGAGCGTGAAAGGGCGGTGGGTGACCTTGATCGATTTGCCTGATTCGAACACTTCGCGGTACGGGCATTTACCGTCGGGCAACTGGCAGGGCATGTCCTGATGGTGCAGCATCTTAAAGCAGGATTGGCCGATGATGTTCTCACGGGTATCGCCGTGCATCGCAAGAAACGCGTCGTTCACCATGATGACGCGGCACTCACGGTCAATGATCATGATAGGATCGGTGATGCTGTTTATCAGGTCCTGACAATAACTGTCACTGTACATGCAAAGCGGTCCTTATTTCTCAAGGCAGATACCTCTGGATTGATTCTTGTTGCAAAACAACATAACCTTAGAACCGAACCGGAGTGACAATTTATCACAAAAAATTATGCTATTCAAGAACATTCGTTAGTAAGGAGAGTGGTATCATTGCGTGGCAAAAAACTTTTGTCGCGGGATGAAGCTTGCGTCCATGGATGTAATGTTTCGATGTTAAAATCGTGGCTACCCCCGTTTGACGGTGCTTTTCAATGTCTGTAGAGAAAAATGGAACCCGGCAGGCCTGCGGCCCGCCGGGTTCCCTGGTATGAATCCCTCTCGCTGAACTGCTAGAAATAAAAATTCGCGCTCAACCCGACCGTGCGGGTACCGATGTAGGTGTAATCCTGATTCGCGTTCTTATCATCTACGGTGCCGATGCCAAATCCAATGCTGCCTTCAATGCTGAACTGCCTGTGCAAGAAATACTCGGCACCGAAGACCGCTGATACGTCAAATGCGTCCCGGTGGACGTTACCTGCCGCGCCCGTGAACTTCTCGGTCGCATACGTAAGCTTGCCCTCGAGAAAGGGGGCGAAATCATCTATCTTGAGATACTTCCTCACCCCGGCGGAAATGGAGAAGAAGTCGGCGTCCACGTCCCCGGAGCTGCCCTGCAGACCGAGACCTGTAATTAGGGCGAGATCGCCCGCGACAAAGTATTTACCCGAGACGGTGACGACTCCCGTATCCCCGAAAACGCTGTTCCCGTATCCCACATTGAAACCGAACGCACCTTGTTTCAGGCTTGTGCCGGTGCCGGCGGCAAAAGCGCTGCCGATGCCGAGTACCATAACCATTCCCGCAACAATTGAAACGATTAATAACTTTTTCATGGACCTTCCTCCTGTTTGAATCGCTCTCATCTACTCGTCTCCCCTCAATCTAAATCAAAGATCTTAATCCGCAAAAGCGCCGGGTTTCCGGGAGATAAAAATAATTACCCCCCCCTTAGCGTTCTTCAAATGTCCAATCCTAAGTCTGAGCCGCGCTGTTTCGCGATGATTTTTTTACCTCATTTCAGCAGATGAAGTATGTTCTCGTTCTCAAAAAAATCCCCCGGAAGAAAGTTCCTCCCGGGGGATTTTCATTATGCTTCGCAGCCCTGCCGGAGATAACCCGGCACGGCATCGTACTGCGATTAGAACTTGAAGCTCAGCATGCCCAGCACCGCTGTTGAGTCTTCAGGATCAGAACCGTTTTGAAGCTTGTACGCATCGCCATGCTTGAACCAACCAGCCTGCCAGTTCCAGGTCAGGTTGTCATACAGCTTCCAATTGAGCTTGAAATCGATTTCGTTGCCGAGCTTGTTGGACTTCTCAGCGTTGCCCATGAGAGCCACGTCTTCGACAGCTTGCAGATACCAGTAGTCAAAACCAACTTCCAAGCTCTTGGATACCTTGAACATCGCTCCCAAGTTTGCTGCCATGGTATTGGCGAAGCCGGAATGGAGGGATTCATTGCCGTTGGCCAGATTCATAGCATTGGTACCAGCAGTAGGCTCCAAGTATTCATAAATTAGAGTATAGTGTTGGTCATTATCCAACACATTAAATAGCTGCTTGAAGTCTTTATCATTACCAGGATCATTACCAGATCCATAGGCCAAGGTAAAGTTGATGGAAAGAGGATCCATAGGCATATTGCCCTGCAGAATAGCCTGGTAACCCTTGAAATCCATCTGATTGCCCGCGCCAGGGCCGTTTACTAGATCGATACCATCGGCTCTTCCCATCTGCGCGTCGACCTCGAACTTCAGGTGGACCGGTCCGGTTTTTGCAGCATAAGACAGACCCAAATTATAAACATTCGTCTTGTCAGGCAACCTAAGCGTGTTGCCCACGCCGCCTGAGGGAGCAGCAGCCCAGGTAAGGTCAATGCTTACGACGCCGTCAGCCAGCTTGTAGGCATCCAGAACGCCGTAAAAGTCAACGTCCTGGTTAGGCTGCCCGGTTTGGCCAACATTTTCGCCCACCCTCACATCATAGAATGCGAGCGTGTTGTTGCCGGAGCCATTGTAGACAACCCAGGCATCAGAGCCATACTTCATGGAACGGAAGAACCAGCCATTGCCGAGTTGCAGGAGCTGATGACCAGCCTTGACTCCAACCGGAACACCTGGGATCATGAAGTTCATCCATGCCTCGCGGACTTCCAGGTTGCCGGGGTGACCGTTAGAAGTGGTTGCGCCATTGCCCTGAGGCTGTTCAACCCTTCCGAATGTATCCCAGTCGTTCTCAATGCTTATTCTGCCATTGAGGTAGTCGCCTACCTTGGCATCCACATTGAACCGGATCCTTTCCTGTGTGTTCGTCGTACGTGCTGGTATGCTAGGAGAGCCAACGCCTAAAAGGTTAGTAAGATATCCTGTGCTATTCCCCACACCAAGGTTGTAGAAGCGCTCCCGGATATCCATGCTGCCGCTGAACGTCATGGCCACACCGGACGTAACCCCGGGTTCTGACTTAACGATACCTGGCTGGGTCGATTCTTCCTCGTGTATAGCGAACGCCGAGGTACTGATGCAGGTTAGTGCCAAAACTATAAGTAATACAACAAACTTCTTCATCGTTTATCCTCCCTTACTGTTAGGTTTTGTCCCGGGTTAAACCGGAACGTTGCTGACTTCTCAAGATGGTAAAGCCTTAGGATAATTCTGAAACGATGTTACGTTGTTGCTGTATTGCTGCTGGATTAAGAGACCGAATTCATCCCTCCTTTCATACAGAAATCGCACTCAAATTTCACAAAAAGAGCGAACAGCATATTAGAGTCCGGCAAACGTGATGTCCCGATTTTATGCTTGGTGCTTTGGCGAGTGCGGGCCTGATCAAGCCATCGCCAAGAGCCGCAGCACGGCTGTTATCAGAGGGAAATAGATGTACGCAATATGGAGCGCTGATAGTGGATATCATCATAGATTTTTTTTGAATCATTTGAATCTACCACTATTACATGCTTCAAAAACTATATTGTTCTTACGTACTAAAAAAGGAGTTGCTGCAGGAAGTTGTTGAAAAATACAGCTCGAATATATCAAAGTTGTTCATTCAAGTCAAGAATTTTCTCTATTGCATATCAAACTACAATTATAAATCTGCTATTTCATGGAGCTTTATTCACACCCTGTACTGACTGCAATATTGTGTGCCAGTATTTTCATGAGGACCACTAGCAATACATTAAAAGCACCCTCATAAATGCATATACTTTAATACTAAAATATTCAATACTGACACTTTTGCGGTATGCAGGTAATAAAATCCGATTTTGGTAAATTGAATTTTATACTATTTCGAAGCTCATTTGTTTGTGGTTCGGATACGGGATCTCGCATGACTCGTGGCAGGTTTTTTATTTTATCGAGACGCCGTGCAGAGAAACTCATGGAGAACTATGATCGATGCGACGGGAAGTGCTTCATTATGTTCGGATGCTCTGTCATGGTCCTGGCAAACCTTCTGTGCCGCGAGAACCGGATCTTCGATTCACTCGGCCTCTCGAGTCAGTTCCTCCTGCCGCTCTCGCTCGTCGGGACAAAGCTCAAACAGAAACCTCTGTCACCGTTTACCACCAATGTCTGCGGTGTGCCGACTGGAAGACAGGGTACAGGGAACAGGTGACAGACCACAAGCCTTAAGAATAACCGGCGATAATAGGCGCACATTCATCCACTTCAGGTCTAAACCGATTGAGAACATCTTCACGGTAATAAATCGATGGCACATCATGCCTGACGGTTACTTGCTGTAGCTTGCCTTGATCATATCAAGATATTTCACAAACCATTCCGGGTCAACGTTATTAACGAAACAGAGCCTTTTCCCATTCGGATCCTTGATAATATTAGCCTTATCGTCAAGGAACAGGAGGAGACAGTCATTTTTATAGTCATACTGGTTGCCGAGCTTTTTCTCCTCATCAGATAGCTTCTTCGTGAGATCTATCTTAATGGGGATGAAATCATCCATGATCTTTTTTGCGATCATCGGGTTGTCATAAACATTTTTTTGCAGTGCCTCGCACCTTGGACATCCCTTGCCAAAATAGAAATCGACGATCATCGGTTTCTTCTCGGCTTTTGCCTTTTCCATGCCTGCATTTAATGAGAACCATTTTATCTCATCAGAAGCAAAGGCAAAAGAAGCTGCACTCAGGGTCAATATGATCACAAACACATTAACTTTTTTCATTTGTATTTTCTTCCTTTCCTGTTTGGTTTTATCAAGGTGCTATTAAACTCTGTTTTACGTTCTTTACATGCCTCTCTGCGCTTTAGCGCTTCAGCGAGGAGACACCCATTCTGCTCTGACGTGCCAAACCATACGAGAACGGCTGTTGTGTCCGTAAATTTTCACTGCGTATGTTATAGTTTTCTGGTAAACTTTCAGATTTCTAAAATTAATGTTACACCCTTTCACTCCCTCTGTCTACCGCGTTCTGTCTTCCGGACTATATTTTGTAAACCACGTCTTATTCAATACATGCTGCGCCATCTTTTCATGAAAATTCTCGATGTCAATACTTGTATGCCGGGCTGGCTAACTCATGTTCCCGCGGCACAGCGTCAAGATCTCGGAGAATTACCCTTCATCCGAACTGTCCCACAACCTCGGTCACCACTGTCTTTAAAGGGTTGATGCCGCTCGTGACCCAAGGTAGCGGCCCGCTTTACTCAGGTTGCTCCCCGGCATTGCACGATGCCAGATGTCCTGTGGGCAAAGAACGGACGGCATCCGTCATGCGGTTTATCTTAACGAGATTTTTCATTTTCATCTGCTTCCGTTCCGGCTGCATATTGGAAATACGTATGCATTCCGAGCTTCAGCAGGCCTTTTTCAATAAGGTGCTTGGCCGATTCCGCGATCTTCGGGTCAAACTGCGATCCCGACTCCCGTTCCAGCTCCTGGAGCACCTCCTGGCTCGAAATCGTGCCTCGGTACGGTCTCTCCGATACCATGGCGTCGATGGTATCAGCGACATTGAGCACTCTTGCCGCAAGCGTGATCGCGACGCCGGCGAGACCCTGCGGATAACCTTTCCCATCGTACCTCTCATGGTGCTGATAGATCGCGTTTATGATATCGGGTGCAAAGCCGATCGGTTCGAGGATCCTTATCCCGTGAGCGGGATGGTCTTTCATGATGTCAAATTCCTCCCGGCTTAGCCGGCCGGGCTTGCTGATTATCCGCTCGCTGATGCCGATCTTGCCGACATCGTGCAGGATGGCTGCGATGTGCATCTCCTCGAGCTGCGAGGGGGTCATGCCGATATCCCGAGCGATTGCCACGGCGTACTTGGCCACATTCGTAGAATGCCACCGGGTGTACGGGTCTTTGGCCTCCACCGCCGCCACGAGCGCCTGTACCGTACGGAAATAGTTTTCACGCAGATCTTCGAAGAGTGATGCGTTCTCCATGGCAGTAACTACCTGGCTCGACAGGATGAGGGCGATCTGGAGATCGCTCGTCGTGAACGGTGCGCCGGAGAATTTGCTCACGCTGAGCACTCCGAACATCTTATTCTTCCCGATGAGCGGGACGGACATGGAAGAAGCAGGCATATCCTCGAGATTGATGGCGGCCATGACCTCTGGTTCAGGATGCTTTCCTGCGGAGATAATGAGCGGCTTGCGATATTTGAGCACCATGCCGGAAACGCCCTCGCCGTACTTACGCCTTGCCTTCAGGGCAATATCCGTCGGCAGCCCGTGAGAGGCCCGGATGAGCAGGTCCCCGCTCGGCTCGTCGACAAGCATCAGGGAGACCCGGTCCACGGAGAACTCCTGCACGAGGACCTCGGTAATGATCTTGAACAAATGGGCAAGGTCGATCTCGGTGACGAGCAGCTTGCTGATCTCGAACAGGGGAATGAGCGCCTTAAGGCGTATATTTTCCTTCTGGAGCCTGCTGCGCGTCACAGCACGGTCTACGGCCCCGAGCAGTTCCTCCTGGGTGAAAGGCTTAAGGACAAAACCATCCACGCCGCGCATCAGGGACTCGATGGCCATGTCGAGCGTGCCGTGTCCCGTGATGAAGACCGTCACGATGTCCTGGTTCAGTTGTTTCACCCGCTCAAAAAGCTCGAGCCCGTCCATGCCCGGCATCTTGATGTCCGTGATCAGCAAGTCCATATCATTGCGGCCAACCTCTTCGAGCGCCGCAGTACCGTTCGAAGCCGCAGTTACCTGGTACCCTTCGGAAGACAGGATATGGCTGCACAGGTCTCTGATCGTGTCCTCATCGTCGACAACAAGTATCTTTTCGCCCGCCATGGGATCTCCTTCGTATTGCTCCCGGCTTCCATCATACCGGCAAAAGCACGCGGAAGATGGAACCTTCACCAACCTTGCTCTCGACCTCGATACGGCCGCCATGGTTCTGAACGATCATGTAGCTGATCGACAGGTCAAGGCCTGATCCGTCACCCTCAAGCCGTGTCGTAAAAAACGGATCGAATATCTTGTCAAGCTGCGACTCGGGAATGCCGATACCGGTGTCGGCAAATTCCAGCGCCACGAACTCCTTGCCGGACATATCCTCGTGGTGTCGGCAGCGGATCGTAAGGCTGCCGCCGCCGGGCATGGCGAAGAAGGCATTATTGATGATGCTCACGAACACCTGTTTTATTTCATCCACATCCACCGCCACGGCGGGAATCCCTTCAAGGCAGTCCGTGATAATCTTCACATTGCCCAGCCTCGCCTGACCTTTTATGAGTTCCACCACGTCCTCGATGACGGTGCCGATATCAGCCCTCATGAGACTTGGCTGCTTCCTCCGTCCAAAATCGAGCAGCTTCGTGAGAATTTCCCGTGTGCGCAACGTCTCTCGTTCTATCATCTTCAACCGCTCTTTCTTGTCTGCCGGGATATCATCGGACTTTATCAGCAGACCCGTGAGCTCCAGAACCCCGGTGAGGGGGTCGTTCACTTCATAGGCGATGTTGGCTGCAAGTTCGCCGATGGCCGCGAGCTTGGTACTTTGCACCAGCTGGCGCTGGGAGCGCCGAAGATTCTGGGTCATGGTATTGAACGCCTGGTCGAGTTTTCCGAACCCGCTTCCCCGAGCATTACCTATTTCCACGCGGTGCCCGAGCTCTCCCTGGGAAACGCGCTTGAACGCCTCGAGCAGCTTCAGGAGCCTCCGGTCAAGGCTTTTCTCAAGGAGATATACTGCAATGAGTGACAAGACGAACCCGACGAGAAGAGTGACATACAGAATGCTCCGCACCTCCCGCATGGTGGACAGCGTCTCCTGGGTCTCCTGCTGCAATCTGCCATTGGCGGTAAAAGCCATCCCCTGCGTCATGGTAATGAGATCCTGGCCCAGGTCCTGCGCCCTGTGTTCAAGCTCGTCGATCCTTCCCGGACTCGCCGAGGCCGTTATCAGGCGGCTGATGGCGGTTTTGTAATCGTTCGCCAAATCGCGCATCCCCAGCAGGCCCTGCGCAAGCTCAGGCGAATGATGGCACCCCACGCACGAATCCATGGCCTTATCCATTTCCTGCACGTGGCCTACGAGCACGTCCACATTCCCTTCGCTCCGCAGCTTGCTGTGGGAAAGGCTGGACTGCACTTGCTGCACCCGGATAATGAGATCCTCGCGGAGGATCTCAACCTGATGGAGCAGGATCAGCTTGTCCATCCGGTGAGTGGTCTTCGTGATGTACACCGCGGCTATCACACTTCCCATCAGGAAAATGAAGAGGAGCAAACCGAAACCCAGGAGAATTCTTTTTTTCATGCAAGACTCTCGTTCGCCGTTTTGCTACCGGGAGGTTTTTAAACCAACTTCAACCTCGCCAGACAGCTTGAAGGGGTAACCGTATTCCCTGTCGTTAATCTCACTAAAACCGCGGATACCGAACCGGCGCAGCATGTCCGCCCCCTTATTCCTATCAGCGAGAAACTGCTTGGGCGATCTTGAGCCATGTCGTCAGCGGTACGGTATTTTTGAGTGCCACCCGGCGGCTTTCCCTAGCTCCTCTGCATCGGTACGGTTTTTTGGTAGAGGGGCAGAACAATGCGGAAGATCGTCCCTTTTCCCGGCTCGCTTTCTGCGTCGATCCTGCCGCCATGGTGCTGGACGATCCGGTAACTGATGGAAAGCCCGAGCCCTGTCCCGTCACGATCTTCTTTTGTGGAGAAAAAGGGCTCAAAGATCTTTTGCAGGTTCTCTGGAGAAATACCGACGCCCGTGTCTGCAAATTCTATCATAGCCTCATATTCCCCGACGGGGTGCAGACGTATCCAGAGATCGCCACCCTGCGGCATGGCCTGAAGCGCGTTATTGATAATATTGATAAAGACCTGTTTCATCTCGTTCGAATCCATATTCACAATGACCGGGGAACCGTTATACTCTTCATGTATTTTCACCATCGATGATTGCGCGGCACCCTGCACAAATGCTACGGTCTCCCGAAGCGGCTGCAGGATGTCGGTAGGATGCATCCAGGAGTTCTTATGGCGCGAGAAATCGAGGAGGTTCCTGATGATCTTCCGCACCCTGAGTGTTTCCTGTTCCATCATGCGGAGTATCTTCTTCGACGACTCCGGCAAATCGAGTGTCTTCATGAGATGCGTGGTATAGCCGAGCACGCTAGTCAGGGGATTGTTGACCTCATGCGCAATGTTGGCCGCGAGTTCGCCGATGGCGGCCATCTTTGTCGAATGCACGAGCTGTTCCTGGGCCGTCCGCAGCTCGTTCATTTTGCCCGACAGGTCGGTATAGAGCGAGGCGTTCTGCAGGGCCGCTCCTGCAAGGTTGGAAAAAACTGTAAAAAGCCGGAGATCGTGTTTGTCGAAGCTCGTGCCGTCCTTTTTATTGACCGCTGTCAGGATACCCGTCATCGTGTTCGATGACCAGAGTGGAGCCGCCATGATACATTTGATGCCGAGCGATTCCATGAGAGCGCTGTCGAGCCTGAAGTCCGATCGCGCGTCTTGGATCAGGAGCGGCGTTCCGTAGCTGGCGATCCAGTTATAGATGCCACCGGACTCCAGAGGCATATCCATATCTTTAAGCATTTTCACCCTGCTTCCGAACACCCCGAGATACCTTATCATCTTCCGCGTGCTGTCAAGAACCCCTATGGACAGGGTGTCAGCCTTCACGAGGTCTTCTGCGCGGCCTGCGATCTTTACGAGAAGCGTTTCAAGCTGAAGGCTTCCCATGAGATCAAGGCCGGCGGCATAAAGGGTGAACAGGTCCTTGTTCCCGCGCGAGAGGCTTACTTCGCGCTGCTTCAGGGTGAGCGCCATCTGATTGAACGCATGGCCGAGCTTGCTGATCTCGTCCCTGCCCTTGACGGAGATCGGGGATTCCCAATTCTGCCTGCTGAGTTTATCGGCAGCGTCACTGAGCCGTAGGATCGGTCTGGTGATGCCTAAAGCGATAATCTGACTGACTGCTATCCCGACCAGAAGGATGCCAAGCATGGCGATGGCTGCTTTTTTTACTATCTCCGCAAATCGCTCTGCGTATCGCTGACCCGAGATGCCGACCCGGATGAACCCGACTAGCTTGCTCCCTGCCATGACGGGATGGGTGAGGTCGTACGCTCCCGTCTTTTTGATAATGAAGACCGGGGCATTCATCTCCGCGGCTTTACAGTCGATCGGTATTTCTTCTATAACATTTTTTTTAGCGGAGGGAGGAATATTGGAATATGAACTGCTGTCAAAGAAAACTTCCGATGCCGTACTCCCGATGAGCAGATCACACTTGTGATCATAGATCATCAAATAGAGCAGGTCGCTCCCGGACTGTGCCTCATCATTGGATATGAAGGCGGGAGCAATCTTTTTCTGGATTTCATATCGGTTCCCCGTGACGATGTCATCAACGGTTAATGCCGACAGTACCCTGGCGACATATAATGCCCTGCTCCGTATTTCCGCATTGAGGGCATTTTTCCCCTGCCAGAAGAAGAAGGCCCCTACCAATACGGCAACCAGGATAAGGGCTGCGGACATCAGGAACGAGATCCTGCAGCCGATCCCTCCCCACCACCGGCCAATGGTATGGCGTATGGGTTCTGCCGCCATGGAGATTCTATTCTTTATATCTGCCATAAGGCAATAAGAGCTGCTCAAAACATCTTATGAATTATTTAATAGTAACATAAAAGCAAGTACCTGTAAACGCAATAAAAAAGGCAAGGGATCAACCCTTGCCTGTGAATTCATGCCGCTTATTGTCTGAGATCGAGCTACCGCGTGTACCAGTCAGCTGTAAATCTACGCCAGTGTCAGATTCAGATCCGCCGTATGCACCCCTTGCGTCCAGGTCTATTTCGTCTTTGACTTTTCTGATCCTTTTGCTGCGGCTTCTTTTTGCTTACTTTCAATGAGTTCAATGACAGCCATGGGAGCAGCATCTCCTGCCCTGGTGCGCGTTGGAACGATCCTGGTGTAACCGCCATTCCGTGAGACAAAACGCGGTGCGATCTCTGCGAATAGTCCGGTTACCACTGCCTCGTCGTGGATGAAGCTGAGCGCCTGACGTCTTGCATGCAGGTCCCCACGCTTTGCAAGTGTGATCATCTTTTCAGCCAGCGGCCGAATCTCCTTGGCCTTGGCCGCAGTGGTCTCTATTTTTTCATTCTTGAGCAGCGCCGTAACTAGCATCCTGAGCAGCGCTTTCCGGTGCCCGGAGTCTCTCCCAAACTGCCTTCCTGCACATCCATGTCTCATTTCAGTATCCTTACCCTACCGATATAGATTTTTACGCCTCACCTGGTTTTTCCGCCAAAAGCCTTCTGGCCTCGGTAACGATTTTATCGTCCACTTTCATTCCCAGCCCGAGTCCCATCTCTCCAAGGATCTCTTTGATCTCGTTGAGCGATTTCCTGCCGAAATTCTTGGTCTTGAGCATCTCGCTCTCGGTCTTTTGCACCATTTCCGCAATTGTCTCTATCCCCGCGTTCTTGAGGCAGTTTGCCGCCCGTACAGAAAGCTCCAACTCATTCACACTGCGGAGAAGGTTCTCGTTGAATGATGGCGCCTTTTTGATTTCCTCCTCCATCGCCTGAACCTCTTCCTCTTCCTCAGGAAGGTGAATGAAAAAGGATAGATGGTCCTTCAGCAGTTTAGCCGCATGCGCCACCGCGTCATCCGGTCTGATGCTGCCGTCGGTCCATACTTCAAGAACGAGTTTATCGTAATCCGTCTCCTGTCCCACCCTGGCGTTTTCCACTTTAAAATTCACTTTGCGGATAGGAGAAAAGACCGAGTCAATCGGAATGACTCCTATAGGCTGTCCCGGCTCCTTGTTTCTGTCCGAGGGAACGTATCCCCTTCCGCGACGGGCTCGCATTTCAACTTCAAGTTTGCCGTTTTTATCGATCGTGGCAAGATGCAGATCGGGGTTCAGAATCTCCACTTCTGCATCGGCCTCGATATCTTTGGCCATAACCTCGCCGGGGCCCTTTCCTTTGAGCGAAAGCGTCTTGGGCTTGTCCGTATGGAGCTTCAGCCGGACTTCTTTGAGGTTTAAAATCAGGTCCGTTGTGTCCTCAATAACGCCGGGGATGCTTGAGAACTCGTGTTGGACACCAAAAATCCTCAGCGAGGTAATTGCTGATCCTTCGAGCGATGACAGGAGAACGCGGCGTAACGAGTTGCCCAAGGTCGTCCCAAAGCCCCGCTCTAATGGTTCAGCTGTAAATTTCCCGTACGTATCGGTGATCTTTTTAGGATCGTATTGAAGCTTTTTGGGCATCTGGAAGTCTTTCGCTTTTTTAAGCATGTATCCTCCATAACGGAGTGAATAACTTTTTTATCTGACTATATGCACCGCGAAGCCGGTGCGGCCATAATGAAATGCTGACCTGCTGCGCAGTACGCGGACGTTGCCGAGTGCGGTATTTTCAGGTTACTTTGAATACAGTTCGACGACGAGCTGCTCTTTCACGGTAGGCAGTGTGCACTCATCCCTCGCCGGCAGACCAAGAACTTTTCCCCTGAACTGGGCCTTATCGATTTCCAGCCACGCGGGGAATCCGCGTTTCTCCACTGCCGCAAGGGTCTGCTGAATCTGGGCAATGCCCCTGCTCTTTTCCCTCAGTTCTACCACATCCCCCGCTTTCAGCAGATACGATGGAATGTTCACTTTCCTGCCGTTCACGAGCAAATGGCCATGGCGCACCAGCTGCCTTGCTTCCTTCTTGGAGCCGGCGAAGCCCATCCGCTGGATAACATTGTCAAGCCTTCTCTCCAGGAGCTGAAGAAGGTTGTCGCCGGTGATGCCCTTCATCCTTTCAGCTTTCTCGAAGTAGCCGCGGAACTGCCGTTCGAGCACGCCATAGATTCGCCGGATCTTCTGTTTTTCCCGGAGCTGTAAGCTGTACTCAGACTGTTTTATCCTCGCCTGGCCGTGCTGTCCCGGCGGATAGCTCCTCCTGGTAATTCCGCATTTATCCGTATAGCAGCGCTCGGCTTTCAGAAAGAGTTTGATCCCCTCTCTCCTGCAGAGCTTGCAGACTGATCCTATATACCTTGCCAAGTGATTCCTCCTGTGATGGCCGTGTTTCTAAACCCTTCTCCGCTTCGGCGGCCTGCACCCGTTGTGCGGGATAGGCGTTACATCTTTGATAGCAACGATTTCGAGGCCGGCGGCCTGAATCGACCTGATAGCCGATTCCCGGCCCGTACCCGGACCTTTTACATATACCTCAACCTGTCGCATACCGTGCTCCATGGCCTTCTTCGCAGCCGTCTCTGCTGCCAGCTGCGATGCGAAGGGCGTACTCTTTCTCGATCCCTTGAATCCCTTATTGCCGGCGCTTGACCAGGTAATCACGTTCCCTGCCGTATCCGTGATGGTCACGATCGTATTGTTGAATGACGCATGGATATGGGCAATCCCATTGGCCACGTTCTTTTTTTCTTTACCCTTCTTGGCCATCTTTCCTCCTCATCGTATGCATAAAACAGGCGCGGCAGCATCCGCAACCCTGACCGCGCGGAAACTTAACGCCTTACTTCTTTGCCAGGCTCTTTTTCTTGCCCCTGCCTGCCATCGCAGACTTCTTCGGCCCTTTTCTCGTCCTTGCATTCGTCTTCGTGCGCTGTCCGCGTGCCGGCAATCCCCTGCGGTGACGGAGTCCACGGTAGCTCCCGATGTCCATCAGCCGTTTGATATGCATCGTCACGTCTCTGCGGAGATCTCCCTCTACCGTATGGTCCCGATCAAGGATAGTACGGATCTTGACAATATCAGATTCTGTCAGATTGCCGCTCTTGGTAGTGGGATCGATACCTGCTTCCGTTAAGATCTTCTTCGCAGATGTCGGTCCTATCCCATAAATATAGGTCAGCCCAATCTCTATTTTTTTGTCCTTCGGTAGATCAACACCGGCAATTCGTGCCACATTTCCTCCTCATAAAGCTCATAGCTCTTGGCTCATGGCTCGCGGCTTACAGTATACGAAGTTATCAGCCATGACGACGAGCAAGGCCCACGTTATCCCTGCCGCTGCTTATGACGCGCATTGTCGCAAATCACGCGCACAATCCCTTTGCGGCGGATAAGGGTACACTTGGGACATATTTTTCTTACAGATGATCGAACTTTCATAGGTCTTTCTTCCGTTCTTCGTTTAATTTTTCCATAACCTGACAATACCAACCAGGCTGTTATTTGAACCGATAGGTGATCCTGCCTCTCGTCAGATCATAGGGGCTCAGTTCCACGGTGACCTTGTCCCCCGGCAGTATCTTGATGAAATGCATCCGCATCTTCCCGGAAATGTGAGCCAGTATCTTGTGCCCGTTCTCGATCTCAACACGAAACATGGCGTTGGGGAGCGTCTCCAAAACCGTCCCCTGTACTTCTATGGAATCTTCTTTCGCCATATCCTGACTTCCCTCAAGTATCCTGCGGCAACCAAGCATGCAATGAACGACTATTTCTTCGAAAGGATCCACGGCCCTTCGGGCAGTATCGCTATCGTATGCTCGAAGTGCGCAGAGAGGCTCCCATCCACAGTAACCGCTGTCCAGCTGTCTTCCTTGACCATTGTTGCGCTGCCACCGATGTTCACCATCGGTTCGATCGCGAACACCATGCCGGGCTTTATCCTCAGGCCCTGGCCGCGCTCACCGAAGTTCGGGATTTGTGGCTCCTCATGCAGGCTTCTTCCGATTCCGTGGCCAACGAACTCGCGGACCACGGAGTAGCCATGCGATTCCACATAGCTCTGCACGGCATACGAAATGTCGTATAGTCTGTTCCCTGCCGTTGCCTGTGCAATCCCCCTCGAGAGGGATTCTTCTGTTACTTTGATGAGCCGCCCCGCCTCAGGCGACACGTCGCCGACAGGAAGCGTGATTGCCGCATCCCCGTAAAATCCGTCGACGATTGCTCCGACGTCTATGCTGATGATATCACCCGGCCTGAGAATGACCTCTTTAGATGGAATCCCGTGTACGACCTGATTGTTCACCGACGTACAGAGCGTCTTTGGATACCCCCGATAGCCCTTGAATGCCGGCCGAGCTGACGCCTTTACAATGGAGCGTTCGGCGAACTCGTCCAGCGTTTGGGTATTTACGCCTGGCCGGACCAGCTCGCGTATACCATCAAGAACATCCGCAACGACAAGACAGGCGGCCCGTATCTTTTCAATTTCCTGGAGGGACTTGAGAATAACCATGCTACGCTCTGGCCCTATCGTCTCCCCTTGAGCGAAATGCCCTTCAGGAAACCTCCATAGTGTCTCTGAATTAAATGCGACTCAATCTGCGATACGGTATCGAGCGCGACCCCTATCACAATCAGGAGCGATGTCCCTCCAAAATAAAACGGCACATTAAACGCCCGGTAAAATATGTCTGGCAGAACGCAGACCGCGGACAGATACAGCGCGCCGCCGAGCGTAATGCGTGTGAGCACGCGGTACAGGTAGTCCGATGTTTTTTTCCCGGGCCTGATCCCCGGGATAAAGCCGCCGTACTTTTTCAAATTATCGGCGATGTCCACCGGGTTGAATACGATCGCCGTGTAAAAGTACGCAAAGAATATGATCATCGCAACATAGACCGTCGTATACAGCGGCTTCCCCGGAGAAAGCTGCTGAGCAATCGACTGGATCCAGCCCACCCCTGCGAAGCCGGCGATCGTCGCCGGGAACAGCAGGATCGAGGACGCAAAAATAGGCGGTATCACCCCTGAGGAATTGATCTTGAGCGGCAGGTGTGTACTTTGCCCCTTGTAGATTTTTCTTCCAACCATCCGCTGTGCATACTGGACGGCGATCTTTCTCTGGCCACGCTCCATAATAATAATGGCAGCCACCACCGCAACAATCAATGCGATGATAATGAAGACCATGAAGTACGGAATTTCCCCGGATCTGACGAGCCCGATGGTGTTACCGACGGCGCGGGGAAATCCCGCCACGATGCCCGCAAAAATGATCAGAGAGATCCCGTTGCCGATTCCACGCTCGGTGATCTGCTCGCCAAGCCACATGATGAAGGTCGTTCCCGCCGTAAGCGTGATCATCGTGAGCAGGCGGAACGACCATCCCGTTGATTCCACGAACGCGCCATCACCCATTTTCTCGATGCCGACCGCCATCCAAAACGACTGAAAGGCCGAGATCACCACCGTGCCGTACCGGGTATATTCGGTAATCTTTTTACGGCCCGCCTCGCCCTCTTTCGACAGCGCCTGAAGCCGCGGGATAACGACGGTGAGAAGCTGGAGAACGATCGAGGCCGTGATGTACGGCATGATTCCGAGCGCAAAGATCGTCACCCGTGAAAGGGCGCCGCCCGAAAACATGTCAAAAAATCCCATCAGGCCGGAAGCCGCCTGATGCAGGTACTGGCTCAGTGCCTCGCCTTTTACCCCCGGTGTCGGAATATGCGCGCCGATACGGTAGACCCCAAGCATCATGAGGGTAAAGAAAATGCGTTTCCTGAGCTCAGGGATATTAAATATGTTCTGCAAGCCGGCGAACAAGTGTTAGATCACCTCGGCCTTTCCGCCTGCTGCCTGTATTTTATCAAGAGCACTTTTGCTGAACTTATGCGCGCGCACCGTAAGCTTGGCATTGAGCTCACCCATTCCGAGCACCTTGAGCCCTGCCTTCATGTCCTTGATCAGCCCCTTCTGTATGAGCACCTCAGGGGTAATGGGATCAGAGCCAGCCATTTTCGCAAGATCACTGAGGTTCACAACGGCGTACTCCCTGCGGAATATGTTGGTAAACCCTCTTTTCGGAATCCTGCGCTGGAGAGGCATCTGGCCGCCTTCGAAACCCGCGGGCTTTACACCACCGGAACGTGCCTTCTGACCCTTATGGCCTTTCGTCGAGGTCTTGCCGTGGCCTGAACCAAACCCTCTGCCTACCCTTTTTGCTTTTTTTGTCGCGCCTTTTGCAGGCTTCAATTCTTCTAATCTCATAATTTGCCCGTTACCGTCAACTCACGTAGTATTTTATAGTACGCAAATGTTTTTTGCGTTATGCTTCCTCTACCTTGACCAGGTGAGAAATCTTATTGATCATCCCGCGTATCTGTGGCGTATCCACGCGCACGACGGAATGGTTCAGCTTCCTGAGGCCCAGTCCAACGAGGACGACCTTATGTTTCCCCGGTCGTGCAATCGCGCTTTTTACGAGCGTGATTTTGAGTTTTTTTGCGTCAGCTTTTGCCATGCTTATACAAGCTCCTCTACGGTTCGGCCCCGCAGCGCGGCCATCTGCTCTGCGCTCCTCAGTCTGGTCAATCCATTAATCGTTGCGCTGACAACGTTATGCGGGTTGCTGGAACCAAGGGATTTACAGAGCACATTTCGGACGCCCGCAACTTCAAGCACCGACCTGCTCGCTCCGCCGGCGATCAATCCTGTGCCTTCCGATGCCGGCTTGAGCAATACCCTGCCCGCGCCGTAATGACCGAGCACTTCATGGGGGATCGTGTCGCCCTTCAACGATATCTGAACCATGCTTTTCTTGGCGCGCTCCACCGCCTTCTTGATGGCTACCGGTGCCTCAGCTGCCTTGCCCTTGCCAACACCGACCTTTCCCTTGCCGTCACCGACGACAACGAGGGCGCTGAAGTTAAATCGTTTCCCACCCTTGACCACCTTGGCTACCCGGTTCAAGTAGACAAGTTTATCTTTCAGGCCGTCGCCTTCTTCCGCTTCTTTATGATATCTCTCTGCCAATGCCGCCTCCGCAATAATTGCCCGTTGCTAAAAACTTAATCCTTTTTCGCGCGCTGCATCCGCCAGCGCTTTAACGCAGCCGTGATACTTGTAACCACCACGGTCAAAAACGACATCCTTTATATTCTTTTCAAGCGCCCGCGCCGCGATGTTCGCGCCTACCTTCTTGGCGGCAGCCACGTTTCCGCAGTGCTTCATGCCTGTTTGAACATCCTTTTCTGCCGATGATGCGGCAATGATGGTCCTGCCATTCGTATCATCGATGAGCTGTACATAGATGTGACTCAGGCTCCTGTAGACGCTCAGCCTCGGTTTCGCGGCGGTGCCGAACACCTTTCTGCGTATTCTTTCATGCCTTCTCTGTCTGGCTTTTATTTTGCTCTGTGCCACATTCACTCTCCATCATGCTAATTGCCGATAATCAAAAAAGCCTTCATCCGCAAACCTAAAATCCTGATTTGACTTTCTACTTACCGGTTTTACCAGCTTTACCCTCTTTACGATGAATCACTTCGGTGCTGTACTTGATGCCCTTGCCTTTGTACGGCTCAGGCTTCTTCATGCTTCTCAGGTTCGCCGCTATTTGGCCGACGAGCTGCTTGTCGACGCCCTTGAGCGTAATCTGCGTCTGCTTGGCATCGACTGTCGCCTTGATCCCCTTGGGCAGGGGATAGACGATGGGATGGGAAAACCCGAGGCTGAGCATAAGGTTTGTCCCCTGCGCCGCCGCCTTGAAACCAACGCCGGATATATCGAGAGTCTTTTCGTATCCCTTGCTGACTCCCGCCACCATATTGGCGATCAGGTTTCTCGTTAACCCGTGCAGCTCACGATAGATCTTCTGGTCTGATGGCCGCTCAACCTTGAGCTGGTTGTTTTCCTTCTTGATCGTCAGCTTCGGATTTACGTCCTGGCTGATTTCTCCCAGCGGACCTTTGACCGTTATTTTACCGGTCTCGACCTTGGCTTCGACTCCGGATGGCATTTCTATAGGTTTTTTACCAACCCTCGACATTGACAGCTCCTGCATTCCTGATTGACGATTTCAATAGACTACATCATTACCATACGTGGCAGATCACTTCTCCGCCCACATTGTCCTTCTTAGCCTGCTTGCCGGTCTGGATTCCCTTGGGCGTCGACAGGATGGCCGTTCCGAGGCCCGCCATGACCTTGGGAATGGCGTCGTTGCCCTTATACACCCTGCATCCAGGCCTGCTAATTCGCTTCAGGCCCTGGATGACCGGCATCTCTTCGTCAGTATATTTGAGATACACTCGGATCAAACCCTGCCGGCGGTCTTTCACCAGCTTTACGTTCTTAATATAGCCCTCATCCTTGAGGATCTTCGCGATCTCCACCTTCAGCTTCGATGAAGGGATATCAACTTTTTCATGCTTTGCCTTACTGGCATTGCGGATGCGCGTCAGCATATCCGCGATCGGATCGGTCATCATTTATTCAAGCCCCTTTTACCTACCAACTCGCTTTGATCACGCCCGGGATCTCTCCCTTGAGCGCCCTGTTCCTGAAACAAATCCTGCACATGTCAAATTTTCTCAGATACCCCCGGGACCGCCCGCAGAGCGGACAGCGGTGGTATGCACGCACTTTAAATTTCGGTGCTCTCGATGCCTTCGCTATCAAGGACTTCTTTGCCATGATTCCTCCGTCACATCTGTCTGACCAGACTACTTCCTGTACGGCATTCCCAAATGGCCGAGCAGCGCCCTGCCTTCTTCATCGGTCTTCGCCGTCGTAACAATCACAATATCGAGCCCATGGACCGATTCGACTTTATCGAACTCGATCTCCGGGAAGATCACCTGTTCTTTGATCCCGACCGTGTAATTCCCTCTGCCGTCAAAAGACTTGGACGACACACCCTTAAAATCCCTGATGCGCGGCAGTGCTGCGCTAATGAACCGGTCAAGAAATTCGTACATCCGTTCGCGCCTGAGGGTCACCATACAGCCGATCGGCATCCCCTCTCTGAGCTTAAAGGTCGCGATGGACTTCTTGGCGCGGGTGATAACCGGCCGCTGTCCGGTGATCCGTCCAAGTTCATCAGCAGCATGTTCAAGGACTTTAGCGTTGCTGATTGCCTCGCCCATGCCGGCGTTGAGGACGACCTTCACCAGCTTCGGCGCCTGCATGGGGTTCTTATAGCTGAACTCCTTCATGAGAGCCGGCACCACAACATCATGGTACCGCTGCTTGAGCCTTGGCGTCGGAACCCGCTCCGGAACGGTTTTCCGGGCCGCTGTTTCCTGAGGACGTTCTGCGGATTTAGCCTCTTTCTTTGATTCCTTTGGTGCCGTCTTCGGCTTTGCCGCCGCTTTCGGTGCCGATGCCTTAGGCGCTGTTTTTTTCTGATCGCTGCCCTTGGTATCTTTGGTCTTGTCGGTCTTATCTTTTTTGTCGGTCTTGTCTTTTTTATCAGTCATATTTCTTTTCCTATTTCACCGATCTGGACATCCCACCACGCTGAAACCGCCTCGCCATCAATCGATCGTCGCGTTGCAGCTCTTGCATACCCTAACGCGCGACCCGTCACCCTGATCCTTCCGGGTCACCGTCGTAGGTTTGTCACACTGTTTACAGATCAACTTCACATTCGAAGCGGAGATCGGGCTCTCTCTCTCCATGATACCGCCCTGCCGAAGCTGCTGGTTAGGCCGCGTATGGCGCTTGATCATGTTCAGTTTTTCCACGAGGAGCCTGTTGGTCCCCGGATAGACCGCGATAACCCTGCCCCGTTTGCCCTTCTCCTTGCCGGAGATTACCATCACATTATCGTTTTTCTTTATCTGCATTTTCCTACATCCCGCTCTCAAGAGCCATATTTATCACTAAATATTCACTACAGCACTTCTGGTGCGAGTGATATGATCTTCATGAAGTTCTTCTTGCGAAGCTCTCTTGCCACCGGTCCGAAGATGCGCGTTCCGATCGGCTCGTTCGCGTTGTTGATCAACACTGCGGCGTTCCGGTCAAACTTGATGTATGACCCATCCTGCCGCCGCACTTCCTTCGTCGTGCGGACGACCACAGCCTTCGCCACCGTACCTTTCTTGACCTGCCCCTCGGGGATCGCCATCTTGATGGCGACAACGATCACATCTCCAAGCGTCGCATAACGCTTGCGTGTACCGCCGAGCACCTTTATGCACATTACTTTTTTTGCGCCGGAGTTATCGGCGACATCCAATACCGTCTGCTGCTGAATCATATCTCATCCTCGGGAAAGAGTATCGTACACACCATTGCTGTTATTGATTGGCCTTCTCAACGATTTCAAGAACTTTCCATCGCTTTTCCTTGGAAAGAGGTCTCGTTTCTATGAACCTGACCACATCGCCGACCTTGCACTCATTCTTTTCATCATGGACCTTGAATTTCGTGGTCCGCTTTATAGTCTTGCTGTACCGCGCATGCGCGATACGTCTGGTGACCGCCAGCACCACGGTCTTATCCATTTTGTCGCTGATGACCTGCCCGATATACGTTTTTCTTTTTTTAGTCTCGTTAGACTCGCCCATACTTTTCCTTTAAGACCGTCTTTGTTTTCGCGATATCCTTGCGCAGCAGCCTCAGACGCATCGGATTCTCAATTTGCCCCATCGCCTGCTGCACTCTTAAGTTAAACATTTCCTTTTTGAGATCAGCTGCCTTGGCTAGGAGTTCTTCACCCGACAGGTCCCTCAGATCTTTTGCACTTGTCTTCATAATTCAGCCTCCCGGGAGATGAACTTCGTCGCAACCGGCAGTTTGTACGCCGCTAAACGGAATGCCTCTCTGGCAACTGACTCGTCCACACCGCCCATCTCATACAGCACTCTGCCCGGCTTTACCACGGCAACCCAGTATTCCGGCGCTCCTTTGCCCTTCCCCATACGCGTTTCCGCAGGCTTTTTGGTAATTGGCTTGTCCGGG
>DATJZV010000101.1:0-8076 GCA_035498715.1 Nitrospirota bacterium | reverse complement strand
AAGTGATGAACCAAGGCCGGAATGTCCTCCTTTCTTTGCCTGAGCGGGGGAATCATGATCGGGAACACATTGAGGCGAAACCAGAGGTCTTCGCGGAACTGCCCGGAAGCGACCATGGCCTGGAGATTCCGGTTGGTGGCTGAGAGAATCCGGATATCCACCGGGATGGATTCTGTTCCACCTACCCGCTCGATCTCCCGGTCCTGAAGGACATTCAGCAGCCTGACCTGGGCCTGGGGGGGAAGCTCCCCGATCTCGTCGAGAAAGATGGTTCCTTTGTGGGCCCGTTCAAAGCGGCCCCGCTTCTGGCTGATTGCCCCCGTGAATGCGCCCTTTTCATGACCAAAGAGTTCGCTGTCTATGAGACTGTCGGGGATTGCGCCACAGTTCACCCTGATAAAGGGGCCCTCCCTCCTGGGTGAGAAGCGATGGATGGCAGTAGCGATCACCTCTTTCCCTGTGCCGGTTTCCCCCATCAACAGGACCGGGCTGTCAAGCGGAGCCACCTGCCGGACCATGTTCATCACCGCTTTCAGACCGAAATCGGCCCCCATGATCTCCGACCCTGAAACGCTTAGGAGCTGCCGCTGGAGATAGCGGTTGTCGTCGGCCAGCATGTCCTTCAATCGGCTGACTTCCTGATGCCGAAGTTCCAGTTCATCATGGGCCTTTCGCAGCGCCTCCGTCCGCTCGCGTACCAGTTCCTCCAGATGCTCACGGTAGAGTCGATTATCCTTCAGAAGCCGGGCTTTCTCAAGTGCCCGTTCGATGACGACCTCAAACCCTCTTGCATTCTGGATCGGCTTTATGACGTAGTCCCATGCGCCGAGGCGAAGCGAATCGACGGCGTGCTGCATGGTACCGGTGCCGGAGACCACGATAATCGGTGTCTCCGTATTCTTCTCCCGAAGTGCGGCAATCATTGAAAGCCCATCCATCACGGGCATCCTCAGATCGGCCAGGATTAGCTCGGGCCCTTCCCGGTCAAAGGTATCGAGCCCCTCCCTTCCGTCAGCCGCCTCGACGACACAATAGCCGAGATCCTCCAACAGTGCCCGTAGGTTCAGGCGGACCAATTCCTCATCGTCCACAATCAATATTTTGGCCGACTGGCTCATATTTGCTCCCCCCCTATCGGCAGCCTCACCTTGAAAACGGTCCCCTTGCCCGGTGTCGATTGCACCTCCATGAGGCCCTTGTGGTTCTGGGTGACGATCATGTAGGAGACGGAGAGGCCGAGGCCAGTACCCACCCCGGGTTCCTTGGTGGTGAAGAAGGGTTCGAATACCCTCCGGCGGATATCCTCCGTCATGCCGGGTCCATCGTCCTCCACCTCGAGCACGGCATACCTGTCCTCGCAGCAAAGCCTTAAGGTGATCCTGGGCCTCCTGTCCGGGGGATTTGCGATCATAGCCTGGGCCGCGTTCCTGAGGAGGTTCAATATGACCTGCTCTATCTCCAGAGCGACGATGGGCACTTGGGGCGTGTCCTGATAGTCTTTGATGATTTCGATGCTTCTGAAGTCGTACTTCTTCTTGAGGTCGTAGTCGCTCGCCGCAAGCTCCAATGCCTGATCTATGACTTCAGCAAGCGAGGCGAGCTCCGTGGTTGTGTCGGCGCGGCGGCTGAACTGGAGCATGTTGCCAACGATCTTCGCCGCCCGGGACGATGCCGTGCGAATGCTTGCGATGAAATCACCTATTTGCCGTTTGTCGAAATAAGCGCGAATCCCTTCGAGATTTAGACCCAGTTCTTCACATACCTTTCGGTTTGCGGGCAACTCAAGCGAGATCCTCCGCTCGATGTTCTGGGCTGCCTGGGTGATGATCCCCAGAGGGTTGTTGATCTCATGGGCCATCCCTGCGGCAAGGCCGCCTATGGACATCATCTTCTCGGTCTGGACCATCAACTCCTGGATGCGGGCCCTTTCGGTGACATCCTCGATACGCAGCACCACTCCTGTGACAGAGTCTATGAGAAGCGGGTAGAGCATGAGGTCATAGAAACGGCGCTCCCCCTCCTTCTCGATGAGGAGCTTCTCCATGGATGAGGGGCGATGCTCGTCCATAGCGTTTCCCATCGTCATGATCCAGGGGGCGAAGCCGGGAAGCAGACCGGCTATGGGTTTCCCTATAGCGTCTCCTGCAGGTATGCCGGTAAATGCCTCTGCCTGACGGTTCCACTGGGTGACGGTGCGGGCATTGTCCATCCCTACCAATATGGAGGGCATGGAGTCGATAATGCTGGAGAGGTAATTCTTGAGACTGTTGATCTCGGCTTCGGCCCTTTTTCGCTCTGTGATATCATGCGCAATCGCGGAGGCGCCGACGATCTGACCCCGATGGTTCCTGACGGGGGAGATGGTCAGCGACGCATCTATCCTCCTGCCATCTTTTCTGATTCGTTCTGTTTCATAGCGCTCGATGCTCCCCCCTTCTCTGATTCGCCTCAAGAACTTTGTAATCTCATCCTGCTGATCCGGGGGCGTTAGAGTGGATATGTGTCTGCCGAGAGCTTCTGCGGCGGAGTAACCATAGAGCCGTTCGGCCCCTTGATTCCAGCTCGTGATCGTACCGTTCAGGTCTTTGCTTATAATCGCGTCATCAGAGGATTCGACGATCGCTGCCAGTCGCGAACGCGCTTCCTCGGCGCGTCTCTGTTCGGTCATGTCCCTGGCTGCGGCAAACACACCGATCACGTTCCCGGTGTCATCCCTGTACACCGAGGCATTATAGAGTACGGGGGTGATCTCTCCATTCCGGTTGCGGATCTCGAGCTCATAATCGCGTACGAAGCCTTGATCGAACGCCTGCTGGTACCCTGCGCGTGCCTTTTCAGGTTCGGTAAAGTAATCGGAAAAGTCCGTGCCGATCAATTCGAACCGTGTGTAGCCCGTAACCTGCTCCGTCGCGGCATTGACGTCGGTTATCCTGCCTTCGGGATCAATGGTAACGAGCGGGTCGAGGCTTGCTTCGATCAAGCTCCTATTGTAAACGCCGGCGAGCCGCAGGGCCTCCTCGGCCGCCTTGCGTTCAGTGATATCGATCGCTGTGCCCACCACTGTAACGACGTCTCCCACATCATTCAGGATAGGGTGCCGGATCGCCTGAATATGTTTGGCCGTTCCGCTGGGCAGCGCGACCCTGAACTCGCTCGAGGTATCTACTTTTTCGCGGAGCAACTTCTCAAAGTCCCCCTTTACCCTGTCCCAATCCTCCGGGTGGATAAGTCGGGAAACCGCTTCCCTGGTCGGTAAACCCTTTTGCGCCTCCAATTCAAAAACTCGGGAGCATTCCTCCGAAAGGTAGATATACTTGTTGCTGGCCACATCGAAAGCGAAGCTGCCTGTGTGAGTGAGCCGTTGCGATTCCGCCAGATAAGATTCACTGCGCCGCAGAGACTCTTCGGCACGCGTGCGCTCGGTGATATCCCGCGCGAGGGCTAAGTTGTAGGCCCGGCCTCCGTACTCGAAATAATTAGCGCTGACCTCGACCGGCAAAATATGACCATCTCGGGTTCGGTGGCGGCTTTCGAAACCCATCGACCGCTGCGCCTTAAGGTCGCGCCAATGGCCGGCCCAACGCTCCGCCCCGAAATCAGGATCAATATCCGATACGCTCAGGCCGAGCATTTCCTCGCGGGTATACCCCAGAACGCGGCAGCCTTCCTCATTGGTGTAGTGAAAACGCCCCCCGTCATCGATCAGAAAGGCAGCTTCGCTTATTTTGTTCAAGGCGAAACTGAGGAGGGCGACTTCCTGCTCAGCCCGCTTGCGTGCGGCCCGGGAACGCAGGGCGACGATGCCGAACGCCAGGTCTGCAGCCAGTTCCTCGAGGAGCCGGATTTCTTCCGAGGTAAAGGCGTTGGACTGTGCGGAATAAATGCAAAAACAGCCGAAGACCTTTGCGTGTTCGTCTTTGAGCGGCAGGACGATGCCCGAACGATAGCCGCGCTGTAAAGCGCTCTCCCGCCAGGGGGCGAATAGAGGGTCATTTGCGTAATCCTGAATGCAGCAGCTTTCCCCGCTTCGGATAGCCGTTCCGGCAGGGCCGCGCCCACGCGCTGTGTCGGCCCAGGTGATGTTGGCGGTCGCGAGATATCCCTCCTCGGCCCCGGTCCACGCGACAGGGCGCACGCTTTTGGCCTCGTCGTGTTCGACATATCCCACCCAGGCCATGCGGTAGCCTGCCTCCTCGCAGACGATACGGCAGATTTCTTCGAGCAAGCTCTGCTCATCTGTGGCGCGCATGAGGATCTGATTGCAGTTGCTCATTGCTCGCAGTTCGCGATTCAAACGACGCAATGTGTCCTCGGCACGCTTGCGGTCTTCGATATCAGTCGCCGAGAGGTACCAGCGCGTAATGCGTCCCTGGCCGTCACGCAAAGGATTACCACGGAATAGGAACCATCTATGCGCGCCGTCCTTTCTCCGCATCCGTGCTTCGAACTCGTGCGGAACGTCGCTTCCGGGTCCGGTGTACACATCTGTCGCAACGCGTTCGCGGTCATCCGGATGGAAAGACCAGAAAAGATCGGGGATGCCCTGCCATTCCTCAAGGGTTACGCCGAAGTAATCGAGCGCGGGCCGGTTGGCATAGAGACGCTCCCTATCGGGCCCAAATACTGCAACCAGTTGCGGCGCGAACTCCAGCACCTGTCGCAACTCGATCTCGTGCTGTCGGATCTTTTCTTCGGCCCGCTTGCGCTCGGTGATGTCGATGTGCATTTCGAGAATCATCGGCGAGCCGTCCACATCGGTGAATGGAAAATCATGAGCATCTATAACTCTGCCGTCAGGATCAGTGAATTCCCAATGGTGAGACCGGCCGGTTTTCAACATCTCAGTGATTTCGCAAGATGAGCATGGCTCAGAACTTCCAAAACGATATTCATAACAGGGCCGACCGTGAGGCTCACCGTGTTTTTCACGGACGCTGCGGTTGACAAATACGACCTTATGATCCGGTTTCAATAAGCTGACCATTATCGGCAGCGTCTCGAGCACGTCAAAGAGGCGTTGCCGCTCCTGTCGCACAGCCTCCTCGGCGCGCTTGAGTTCGGTGATGTCCTGCACGGTCCCAATTCCTTTGACTGCCTTCCCCTCCCGATCAAATTCGACCTCAGCCTTCTCCCGAACCCATCTCGATTCGCCCCCGACCAAAATGCGGTGCTCGATATCATAGGGTGCTCGCTGGAGGGCCGCCGCCCACGCGCGATCAACACCTTGCCGGTCTTCGGGATGGACCTTATCGAGGAAAGCTTCATAACTAAGCGCTGTGCCCCTCGGTATGGCAAACAGACGATATACCTCGTCTGACCAGGTGAGTTGGTTCCGCGCGATGTCGAGATGCCAGCTCCCGATATGCGCGATCTCCTGCGCCCGATTGAGATTAGCCTCGCTATCCTGCAATGCCTGCTCCACCTGCTTGCGTTCCTCGATATCGCGGGACATCTCTGCTGTCCATCGACTGACAAGCATGTAGAGCATCAGGGCTGTTAACAAAACGTAGCAACACCCCTTGGCGATCGCCAGCTTGGTCATTACCGACGGATCACGTACGACCAACCCAAGTGCGGCGTCAGAGAACAAAATCCAAAGGATCCCGACTGCGAAATAAATAGCCGTGATTTTAACGGAGATAGAAACTGTCCATGGGAATCTGGTTTTTGAGAAATGATTCATCATATGCGGTTGACTGCCTTCGGATCGATGATCCATCGCCATTGGGTTTGCCTCTTTTGAACTCCGGTTAGTCCTGTCCCTCTCGCAACCATTTCCTTTGGAGATAGGCTATTTTACCAGACAATCAAACTAGAGTGAAACTGATTAAGTACTCTTAGGGTGTCCCCTGCTTTGAGGCATCGGGTGTCTGCTCAACCTAGCTTCTTGAAGCCGAGCAACGCTCGGTACGGACCGGGGACCCCCGGCGGCACCGGGACCACGCGATCGCCTCCGGTCACTACCGCCACAGCTGGATTGAAAGCCGTTCCGTTGACAAAGAAAACCTCGACCTTCTCCAGCCGAATATCAAGAACGGCAAGCAGTTGCACTCCGGTCATTTCTCTTTCTATATCCAGCTCCAGCGGATTCGACCAGTTTCTTTTCCGGAAAAGCTCGGAAAGGCCCATAAACGCCCGAAGCTCGATCCTCGGCGACACCCGCTAATCTCCTTACCCGAGAATTCCTCTTTTCGGGCTCGATTCGGCCGTGGCCAAATCGAGCCGGCTCCCCTTATCTCATACGGAGTTACGTAGAAAATAGCCTTTAAGCCGCCTGTTCCAAGGGAGTGATACTCACTTGGTAACCGAGCTCTTCCCGACGTCTGGCATGGTAATGTTTGATGTTGGTTTCGTTCAGCTTGGTCAAGTAATTGGCTCCCAGGTCCCGGTAAGGAGCTTGATTCTCCAGAGCATGGTAGATGGCAACCAGGATGCTGTGAGCCACGGCGACAATGGCTTTCTTTTTGCCGCGACAGGCAACGAGACGATGGTATTGGGAAGAGAGATAGGTCTCTTTGGTCCTGGAAGCAGCCCAGGCAACCTCAACCAAAACCCGGCGCAGCCACTGGTTCCCTTTGCGGGTCTTTCCGCTCTTTCTTTTCCCTGCGCTCTCGTTGTTCCCGGGACACAATGCGCCCCAAGAAGCCAAATGATTTGCCGAAGGGAAACGGGACATGTCCACCCCGATTTCGGAAACGACAATCTCAGCAGTTCTTTGTTCAACCCCCCGGTATGGTGCACAGGAGCTTAACGGTTTGGGCGAAAGGGTCAATGCGGCTGACCACCTCCTCGCTCACTGTGGCGATGCTTTCATCCAGAAAGTCGAGATGAGCCAGAATGGTTTTCAACAAGAAGCGGTGATGCCGCCTGAACCGCCCTTCCAGGGGCCTGTTTGAGCGCCGGGATCTTTCTTCGCAATCTCCCGGGGGCAAGCTCGGCCAGGATTTCCGGATCAGCACCAACTCCGAGCAGGGCTTCCAACATCTCTTTTCCCGATACACCCATCACGTCGGTTGCCACCGAAGCCAGCTTGATGTTGGCGGATTCAAGGAGTTTGTGGAGCCGGTTGACTTCTCTAATCCTTTCATCGATGAGGAACTTGCGGTAGCGAGTAAGGTCCCTAAGGTCCCTGATCGGTTCGGGTGGGATGAAGCTTCGCTCGATGAGCCCATGGGCGCCGCAGGTCCGCCATCCACTCGCAGTCCTTGACGTTTGTTTTGCGACCGGGTACCGTCTTGATATGAGCGGCATGGACCAAAAGGACGTTAAACTGGTCTTCGAGCAGGTTGAAGATCGGTTTCCAGTGGACCCCGGCGCTCTCCGTGGCCACATGGGTTGCCTTGCTGGCCGCAAGCCAGTCACGGAGTATGAGCAGGTCGAACGTCATGGTGCTGAAGGTTTTGACCTCTTTGTGGGCGCCTCCGCGAGGGCCCTGGGTTCTGATACAGGCAAGAACCGTACGCTTGTGGACATCCAATCCGCAGCACCGCTCATGAACGAGTTCCATCTGCTCCTTCCTCCGGGTGGTACCTCCCAGGGATGCCCGTGGCTGACACTGGGCCAAGGCGTACCGGAGAACTGGCCTGCAACCATTGTGCGGTAGGATGCCGAGAACTCGTTGCGCCTGCTCACGGACGAGTGAAAATGCGAACGTTTCGGCGTCCGCTTCTACGAACCGCTGCTGCGCTGCAGCGGCTTCACTCCGGCGCTCATCCGGATTCATAGCAACCACGCCTAATGGCTGATATTCCGGGCGGGTGCGCTCCACGACCGCCTCAAACGAAGGGGTATACGGGTCGCACGAGAGACGAGAAAGGCCCGGTAGCCAACGAGAATTGACATCATGGCATCAAGGACATCGCCCATCATCTGCTCGAGCTCGTTCGTGCGCTGACCGCCGTACTTACCGCCCGCAGGATAACTCACGTCCCATCGTAGCACCATCCACTGCATTCCGTAAATATAAAATTGCGATACTCTTAAGTTATTGATAATACGTGTTTTAATGTGCTGGCACGGTTTAAGCTTATGCACCTGGTCAAGAGACCACGTTTGAGAGGGACACGATGAAATGGC
>DATJZV010000100.1:0-6016 GCA_035498715.1 Nitrospirota bacterium | reverse complement strand
TGAACACAATTACCATGATGGTCGCCTGGGATCGGTCACCGCTGCCTGCAGCAGAATATATGGCCAACGGCATTGTGTTCGTCCTTCCAGGAATGTTCCCGGCAATCATCAATGTCGCGCCAAATTCACCCATGGCGCGTGCAAACGAAAGGATGGTACCGGCAATGATGCCTTTCCTTGCCAACGGCAGAATAACTTTAAGAGCGGTCCGGTATTCAGAGTGTCCAAGCGTATAGGAAGCGCGGATGAGGTTTTCATCCACGGATTCGATCGCGGCCCGTGCCGTTTTCACCATGAGCGGCAGCGCTACCACAAACGACGCGAGTACTGCCGCGTACCAAGTGAACATGATACTCCACCCGGTCCAGGCATACAATTGATGGCCAAGGAGTCCGTTCCTGCCGAAAAGGACAATAAGATAATAACCTGTGACCGTGGGCGGCAGCACGAGCGGAAGCGTAAGAAGTATATCGAGCAGTTCCTTGCCGGGAAAGTTCTTGCGGGAAAGGAGGTAGGCTGCAGAAAGGCCGACGATCACGACAAACACCGTCGCGACTGTCGCCACCTGCACCGAAAGCTTCAGGGAGAACAACAGGGAGTCACCCATTTATAAGCTCCTGTTCTCTCCGTATGGCAAAGGACTACTTTGTCGGTGTTATCGGCTTAAATCCATACTTGGAGAGTATTTTTCTGCCTTCGTCAGAGGCAACGAAGGCAATGAAGCTCTTTGCCGCTTTCTCGTTCTTCGTACCTTTAACGACGGCGATGGGGTAAATGATGGGTTTATGGCTCGCTTCAGGCGCGGTCATGATAATCTTGACCTCCTGCTGCTTCACCATCGCATCCGTTGAATAGACGACACCGGCGTCCACCTCACCCCGGGCTACGTAATCAAGCACTTGTCTCACGTTCTCCGCAAAGACCAGCTTGGGCTGTATCATATCAGATATCTTATAATATTGAAATGTCTCGTCTGAATATCTGCCGACTGGAACCGTTTTCGGATTTCCAACGGCGATTTTCTTTATCTCGGCCTTTTTCAGATCTTCGAATGAGGTAAGCATTATTTTCGTGGACGACGGAACGATAAGAACCACGGAATTCGAGGCAAAGTTTACTCTCGTATCCTTCAAGAGAAAACCCGCATTGTCCAGTTCATCCATGTCCTTGAGGGCGGCAGAAGCAAACACGTCGACTGGAGCGCCACCCTTAATCTGTGTCGCCAGGTCGCCCGACGCGCCGAAGTTGAACATTACCTTGCTGTTCTTGTTTTGCAACTCGTAAAGCTTGCCGATCTCCTCAAAAGCGTTTTTCAAGCTGATCGCCGCTGACACTGTTATTTCCGTGGTTGACTCAGCATGAGTGCTTCCGAAAGGAAGGACAGCCGCAAAAAGCGATATAAGTAACACCAGAACTGTTTTCTTTATCATGATTCAAGCTCCTTTGTAAGTCGTCTTTGATGAGGTCAACCTATATTAAACATCTGAGCGGTTCAATTAAATTTGCTGCGTTCTTCAAGAACTGCCGACGTGTTAGAGATAATCATTGCAAAGTGATTGCCAAACATTAGAGTTATTACAATTCAAGAGGTTCCACGATTGTAATCGAAATAGATGCTGCGTAGATGAGCTGCTGTGTCTTTCTTGGGCATAGGTTCAATAATATTTTCTCTGCACTTGTAGGACTGATAATATTGATGGCACTCCTGATCAGCTAACGTGTGCGGTTTATTCGCGAATGTCCTTCATAAAATCAGGTTCATCGAGCGTGGTGAAACCTTCCACTTCAACCAGCCCTGTAGTTGTGGCCTATCACAAGCGATGAGCATCCCTCGATGATTGATTGCATTTACTGCTTTCTGTTCTTAATTCTTTGCAGTTGCTTATTCCCATATCCTGAAGTCTGTCAATTTCGGCCTGCCCGTACCACTTAAGGCAGAAGTGAAGGCTTCTCACTAAAACCCAGGCGCTGGCTAAATCAGAAAGAAGGTAATTGACAACCTGCCAGTCCTTTGCAAGTTCGAACCATGCGCACTCATCCCAGCAACGAAGACGAGGTGGAAGATATATAGAGGACATATTTTGGGCCCACTGCTCACGTGCGCTCTTTACCGCATAGTCTCTAAGCGCAGTGATCAGTCCGCTTATCTTCCCGACGTCAGGCAAAGACACTACGTTATTTTCCATTATATAGCTCCTTTCCGTGTCGGCCTTGTGTCGTTATTTGGCATTTGGGTGGATACGCGTTTCCGCCGAAACAAGGGGTGCGCGTCCATTATGGGAATACTGCATAACGCCGGATTAATAAATATGCTCGTAATATCCCTTGTCAGCGCACGGCCTACACAGGATCCTTCCATCCCGGTACTGCTCTCTCCCGTCCTGCACCTGTTCCCTGCATGATTCGCACATGACCCTTCTCGACGGTCTTCCCGGCATGTCTTCGGGCCTTATCGTTACTCGAACTTCCTCAACAACGAAAAGCTCTTCATCACTCATAATCTTGTACGCTTCGAGCTGCGCTATGTATTTGTTTTCAATTTCGGGAAAATAGTTTTTTACCGTGGTCCGGGACTCGTCTTTTGCAAAAATGCGAACAGCCTTATTTGTTGCCACGTTCACAAAGGTCGCGGCCATTTTTCCATAATCCATGAATTTCAAGTTCCTGTGCCCGAGGCTGCAGCCGGTCACGGACTGTACGGCGTCGGTTGCGCACCGATCCATCTCCACATAGACGATGATGTTCTTCCCCTCCCTCCCTTTCGGGTTGTCAATGCCAAGCTCCCGGAGGCCAAGCATTGACATTCTTACGCCCAGCACCTGGCCGGGACAGAGATGTCCATGAACCTTAATGGATTCCGTGAGGAGATGCTTGAAATCAATAAGAGTATTTATCATAAGTTATTTGTACGGCTATGCCGTTTCTCCTAAGTTTAGACCTTGTCTATTTTTACAGCGCACGACTTGTATTCAGGCGTGCCAGTTATGGGGTCTCGGTGTTCCGAAGTCAGGACATTAGTAAGAGCATTCCTGAAATGGAATGTGAGAAATACATTGCCCGGTTGAGAACGATCGGTTACTTTGGCTTTTACCTTGACCTCGCCTCTTCGAGATGCAACCGTGACGCGGTCGCCACTCTTGACCTTTAGCTCTTCCGCATCTTGGGCATTCATCTCCAGCATTTCTTCAGGAACGAGTTCCATGATCCCCGGAACCCTTCCTGTCATGGAACCATTATTGTAATGTTCTCGCACCCTCCCTGTGATCAATACAAAGGGATACTCCTCATCCGTTGTTTCGCCGGAGCCTTTGTGGTCGAGTGCCATGAACTTCGCCAAACCACCAGGCCTTGCAAACAGATCAGTATAGAGAGTCGTCGTGCCGGGATGATCCTTTGTGGGACAGGGCCACTGAATCCCCTGGTCCTCAATGCGCTCGTAGCTTATGCCGCCGTAGATTGGCACCAGGCTGGCGATCTCGTCCATAATATCAGAGGGGTGATTGTATTCCATGGGATATCCCATCAGCGTTGAAAGTCGGCAAATAACCTGCCATTCAGCTAATCCCGCTACAGGCTCTATAGCCTTTCTCACCCGCTGCACCCTGCGCTCACCATTCGTGAAGGTCCCGTTTTTTTCGGCAAAGCTTGCACCCGGGAGGACCACGTGTGCATACTTTGTTGTCTCGGTCGGGAAGATGTCCTGCACCACGAGGAACTCGACCGACTCCAACGCGCTTCGCACATGATGAAGGTCAGGATCTGTCTGTGCCGGGTCCTCTCCGAGTATAAATATGCCCTTGAAATTGCCCCGCTTGCACTCATCCAACATCTCGACTGATTTGAGCCCTGCTTTGGGGCTGATCTTTACATTCCATGCTTTTTCGAATTTTTCACGCGCGTTTGCGTCAGCAACCGGCTGATAGCCTGGAAGCGTGGCCGGCAGCGGGCCAAGATCCGAAGCGCCTTGAACATTGTTTTGCCCTCTGAGCGCCATGATGCCGGTGGAGGGCCTTCCGAGGTGACCGCAGACGAGCGCAAGATTGGCGATTGCCATCGCATTTTCCGTACCAGTCCGGTGTTCGGTGACGCCGAGGCCGTACACGATCATCGCTTTATCAGCGTGAGAATAAATTCGGGCCGCCTCAATGATCGCTTCTTTCGAGACCCCGGTAAGCTTCACAACCCGGTCAAGATCATATTCCTTGACCTTGTCTCTGAGTTCCTCGAACCCTTCCGTCCTTTTTGCGATAAATTCTTTGTTTTCCCAGCCATGCTCCAGGATAACGTTGATCAGGCCGTTCAAGAGCGCGATATTGCTACCGGGTTTCAGGTTGAGCCAGACGTCGGCTTTCCTCGCCATCCATGTCTTTCTCGGATCGCCGACTATGAGCTTCGCACCGTTTAGCAAAGCCTTTTTGAGCCAAAGCGAGACGATAGGATGGGCTTCCGTGGGATTCGAGCCGAACAGAAAGAGCGTGTCAATGTCCGGCATCTGGCTTAATGAATTCGTAGCGGCGCCCGCTCCGAGGCTGGTGGCCAGACCGGCCACAGTCGGGGCGTGTCAGACTCGGGCACAATTGTCCACGTTGTTCGAGCCTACGGCGCACCTGACCCATTTTGAAAGAAGATAGTTTTCTTCATTGGTGCACCGCGATGAGGAAAACCCGCCAACTTTCTCCGGCCCGTATTTCGCGATAAGTTCCTTGAATTTGTTCGCAACGAGTCCAAGCGCCTCGTCCCAGGTCGCCTCGTGGAAAACTCCGTCCTTTTTGATAAGAGGAGTCTTCAATCGTTCAGCGCTGTGAATGAAATCGTAACCATACCGTCCCTTTATGCAGAGATTCCCCCGATTCACGGGTGCGTCATAGTCGGAGGACACTTTGATGACTTTTTTGTCTTTCACGTGCAAATAGAAGTTGCAGCCGGTCCCGCAGTAGGAACAGGTAGTCTTCACTTTCGCCACATCATGCGAGCGGCCCCTGCCCCTGCCTTTTCTATCAGTCAGCGCTCCAGTGGGACAGGTCGATACGCACTGTCCGCAAAACTCGCAGTTTTTTAATGAGCGCGGCTTTCCGAAGGCTGTCTCTGGCATCGTGTAAAAACCTCTTCCAGACATTTCGATCGTGCCCGCCATTACCACGTCATTGCATATTCTGGTGCATCGCGAACAGGAAATACATTTTTTAGGTTCAAACGTTATGAACGGATTGTCCTCTCGTATCGGCAGGTCCCATCGCTCGCCTTCGTATTTGCCGGGTTTCACTTCATACAGGTAGGCCAGTTCCTGAAGCGTGCAGTCTCCCGCATTGTCACAGCACATGCAGTCGTTGGGGTGATTCGAAAGAATGAGGGAAAGCATTGTTTTTCTGAGCCTGGTAAGAGTCTCGCTTTCCGTCGTGACTTCCATGCCATCATCTGCCGGCGTTGTGCAGGAAGTCAGTGGTCTATTGATGCCCTTCACTTCGACGAGACATAACCGGCACCCCCCATAAGCTTCAAGCCGCTCGTCATAACACAGCGTCGGAATGAAAATGGAAGCTTCCTTGCAGACCTCCAGAATTGATTTGCCTTTTTGAGCAGTGATTTGTCTGCCATTGACCATGATCTGTATCGTGGTCCTATGCAGCGTTGGTTTTGACTTCATTCTTCTGCTATCCTTTTTTATGATAAACCCAGCTTCTTTTGTTCGCGTTCTAAAAAGATTTTGAAATCTTCCGCGAATTTACGAAAAAGCCTGATAGCCTTCTCGCCTTCTTCCGTGACTCGCGCACCACCGCCGCCTTTGCCGCCGGCGCTTACTTCAACAAAAGGCCTCTCTGATTGCCGATTCATGGAGTCCACAAGATCCCAGGCATGACGATATGCCATTTCCAGAGACTTAGCGGCTTTTGTTATCGAACCGTGCTCTCGGATTTGTTCAAGCAGATTGACTCGTCCCCAACCGATGAACGTACCTTCAGGACCGTCGATCCAGATTCGGCCACGCACACGACGTATGCGATCAACGCTCTGTTTA